>JBATHJ010000446.1:0-5210 GCA_049666625.1 Gammaproteobacteria bacterium
CGCGGTGAGGGTGATGCCACAGCCACAGATATTTATGCGAAAGCGTATTCGAAAGATCGCGAGTTTTATAAATTTTCGCGCAGCCTCAGTGCATACCAGGATAACTTTTCCAGTCGTGGTGATGTGATTCTGTTGCAGCCGGATTCTGAATATTTCAAATATTTCAAGCAATCGCAGGGCAAGTAAACGAGCGACTTGATCTCAATTCTCAACTAAATACGAAGCTCGCATAACATGTTGTGGGATGATCTGATACGCGCGCTCGCCTTAGTGCTGGTGATTGAGGGCATGTTGCCGTTTCTCAGCCCGGACGGCTGGCGGCAGGCAATGTTGCAGGCAGGTCGTTTATCAGATAAAACTCTCAGGATCGTCGGCCTTTCCAGTATGCTGATAGGTGTGCTGGTGCTTTTTCTTTTACACTAACTAATCATGACAGCGAACAAACACTGGGTTCTACCACAGGGTATAGAAGAAGCTTTGCCTGAACAGGCAGCGAGGCTCGAGTCCCTGCGCCGTGAATTACTGGATATGTACAGCAGCTGGGGATATGAGCTGGTGATACCGCCGTTCATCGATCATATTGAATCCCTGCTCACCGGCACCGGTCACGAACTGGATTTGCAGACGTTTAAAATTGTCGACCAGCTCAGCGGCCGCACCCTGGGCATCCGTGCCGACATGACACCGCAGGTGGCGCGTATTGATGCGCACCAGCTGGGTCGCGATGTGCCGACACGTTTGTGTTACATCGGCACCGTGCTGCATACCCGTTCGGACTGTTTTGGCAGCAGCCGCAGCCCCTTGCAGGTGGGTGCAGAACTCTACGGCCACGCCGGGGTTGAATCCGATGTCGAAATCCTCGGCCTGATGCTCAACAGCTTCGGGGTCGCGGGTGTCAAAGGCGTGTATCTCGACCTGGGCAATGTCGATGTCTTCCGTACGCTTGCGCGCCAGGCAAAACTCGACACCGAAACCGAGGGCCGCCTGTTTGAAATGTTGCAACGTAAAGCGGTGACAGAAATCGGCGAATTGCTCGGCAGTCTCAGGCTGAGAAAACCGCTGCGAGAAATGCTCACCAGCCTGGCAACATTGAACGGTGATATTCGGGTGCTGAAAAAAGCCCGTGTCGTGCTTGAAAAAGCCGATGCCAGTGTGCACGCCGCGATCGATTATCTGCAGCAGACGGCAAGCGCCATTGCGAAAGAATTTCCCGATGTGCCGCTCAACATCGATCTTGCCGAACTCGATGGTTATCACTACCAGACCGGCGTGGTATTTGCCGCGTTTGTGCCGCAGCTCGGTCAGGCCATTGCGCGCGGCGGACGTTATGACAATATCGGAAAATTATTTGGCCGTGAACGTGCCGCGACCGGTTTCAGTACCGATCTCAAATTATTGAGTAATCTCGGTATGCGCCGCTATAAATCACCCGACAGGGTGTATGCCCCGGCAAAAAAAGATAAAACACTGAACAAGGCAATTGCCGAACTGCGTTCGGTGGGCATGTGCGTGGTGCGCCAGCTGGCGGGCCAGGACGAGGATGCCAAAGCCATGGGCTGTAACCGGCAGTTGTATAAGGGCAAGGGGGCATGGGTGCTCAGAGATGTTAAGTGAGACTGTGGCTGCAACCAGGCACCAGGGTCAATTTCCAATTTTAAATTAACAGGTTTTTACTAATGGCAAAAAATGTTGTCGTGCTCGGCAGTCAGTGGGGCGATGAAGGAAAAGGCAAAATTGTAGATCTGCTGACAGATCGTGCAGCTGCGGTGGTCCGTTTTCAGGGCGGACATAATGCAGGCCACACCCTGGTCATCGGCAAGGAAAAAACAGTGTTGCACCTGATACCCTCGGGTATTCTGCGCGACAACGTGTTGTGCCTGATTGGCAACGGCGTGGTGCTGTCACCCAGCGCATTGTTCGAAGAACTCGAAATGCTCGAAACGCGCGGCATTCCTGCCAGCGAACGTCTGCGCATTTCAGAAGCATGCCCGCTGATCCTGCCGTATCACATTGCACTCGACCAGGCGCGTGAAATCAAACGCGGCAAGGCGGCGATCGGTACCACCGGGCGCGGCATTGGCCCGACTTACGAAGACAAGGTCTCGCGCCGTGGCATTCGTCTCGGCGATTTGTTCGATGTGAAAACTTTCACCGAAAAACTGCTCAACGTGATGGAGTATCACAACTTCAGCCTGAAGCATTATTTCAAGGCCGATATCGTCGACTTCCAGCAGGTGCTGGATGAAGCCCTCGCGCAACGTGATCGCCTGCTTGCACTGGTCGCGGATATTCCCGGCATGCTGACGCAGATGCGCAGCGAGGGTAAAAACATCATGTTCGAAGGCGCGCAGGGCACGCTGCTCGATATCGACCAGGGCACGTATCCGTTTGTGACCTCGTCCAACACCACCGCGGGTGGCGCCTGCACCGGCAGCGGTATCGGTCCGCGCGACCTGGATTATATTCTCGGCATCACCAAGGCATACACCACGCGCGTGGGTGCCGGCCCGTTCCCGACCGAGCTGTTCGATGAAGTCGGCCAGCACCTCGGCACCGTGGGCCACGAATTCGGCGCGACTACCGGACGCAGTCGCCGTTGCGGCTGGTTCGATGGCGTGGCACTGCGCCGCGCGGCGCAGATCAACAGCCTCACCGGGCTGTGTATCACCAAGCTCGATGTGCTCGACGGTCTTGAAACATTGAAACTTTGTACGGCTTATAAGTACCAAGGTAAAACACTTGAAATGCCACCGCTGGGCGCGGATGCCATCGAACAGTGTGAACCCGTATACGAAGAAATGCCCGGCTGGAAAGAATCCAGCGTCGGCGCGCGCAGCATGGATGCGCTGCCAAAAAATGCGCGCGCCTATCTTGAGCGTATGCAGGAAATCGTCGGTGTGCCGATAGATATCGTATCCACCGGCCCGGAACGTGATGAAACCATCATTCTGAAACATCCGTTTGGCGCCTGAACGCCTGCTCGGGCAGGGTGGGCCTCATTGCTGGAGTTAGAGGAGCCGTCATGCAACGGAGACGTTTGAGTTTAAATACGCTGGGCCAGGTGCTGGTACTGGCACTGGTGTCACCGTCTGCATTCGCAACATTGTGGAATGATGTTTCGCAGGTGCCTGCTGCGCAGAGTATGTCTGGCGCGAGTGCTGCCAGGACGACCGGCAAAGTCGAATTTAAACACCGCCTGCTCAACGCCGACCCGTCGGCTATCCGTCAGCAACTTCTCAATGCATCGAACGCGCAGGCACGCAGTGCTGACTCTGCTGGTGGCACCATAGAACTGCCCATGCCCGATGGCAGCATGCGCCAGTACACGGTAGAAGATTCGCCGGTGATGGCAGCTGAACTCGTAGACAAATACCCCGAAATAAAAACCTTCAAAGTACGCGCAGTCGATTCGCCCGCGATGAGCGGCCGTGTCAGTAGTACGCCGCTGGGTTTTCACGGCTATCTAGATACTGAAAACGGCACGGTGTACATCGACCCGGTGCGCGGCAGCAATGCGCAGCAGTACCGCGCGTATTACAAGCTTGATTATGCGCTTGCCAATAAGGATTTGTTGCAGCCGTTTAGTTGTGGAGTGCATGGCAGATCGAAAGATGATGACTCGCTGTTGATGAGCGATGGCGCTGTCAGCAAGACGGCAGCTAAAACACAGGACGCATTCCGTAGTTATGATATTGCGATTGCAGCCACTGGTGAATATAGCGTTGCTGTTACAAATGCTAATGCTATGGCGCTTACAAAGCCGAATGTAAGGACTGAAATTATCAACGCAGTTAATCGCATCAACCAGATATATGAGCGCGATCTTGGCGTACATCTAAATTACATCGTAGATGACAGAATAATTTATTTAGATGGAGCTTCTGATCCGTACACTAACAGCAGTGAAGTTGACATGCTTGATGAAAACCAGGCTAATCTTGATACTGTAATAGGTAGTGCAAATTATGATATTGGTCACATCTTCAGTACCGTTGGTGGTGGTCTGGCGTCGCTGGGCGTTGTTTGTGATAACGCGCGAAAGGCTAGAGGTGTAACCGGATTGTCTACCCCGGTTGGCGACCCGTTCTACATCGATTTTGTGGCTCATGAGATCGGCCACCAGTTTAATGCCGAGCATACCTTCAACGGCACGACCGGGTCATGTGCTCCACCTAATCGCAATGCTGCTACAGCTGTCGAACCGGGCAGCGGTTCCACGGTGATGTCCTACGCAGGCATTTGCGGCGCGGAGGATATTGTGGGCGCGGCCGATGATGTATTCCATGCTGGAAGTATTGAAGTGATTACCGCGTTTACCCGATCGGGTGCTGCATTTATCTGTTCAACTGGTTTTGGCGATACTGATAATCCTGCACCTTTGGTGAGTGTGGGTGTTGATAACACTATTCCAGGTGGAACCTATTTTGAACTCAATGGGTCAGCATCGGACGTGGATACTTTAGAACTGCTTTACCGTTGGGATGAAATGGATGTGGGCGTCGCGACCAACAGTGCTACTTTAGGTAGAGATCTCGGCAGCAATGCATTATTTCGTTCATATGCCCCGACCGCGACAGGCAATACCAGGTCTTTCCCCGCGCTGGAGAACATCAAAAATGGCACTACAACCCTCGGCGAGACCTTGCCCACTGAATCGCGTACACTTCATTTTCGACTTACCGCGAGTGATGGCAAGGGCGGTGTTGATAGTGCGGATATGCAGGTCGCAGTGAATGGCGATGCCGGCCCATTTAGAGTTTTGCAACCTAATGGTTTTGAATCGCTTGATCAGGCAATGCCACAGGTCATTGAGTGGAATGCAGCTTGTAGTGAGCTGGCGCCGGTAAGTTGTGCGAATTTTGATATCATGTATTCAAGCGATGGAGGTAATAATTTCTCATTGCTTGAATCTTCGCCTAATGATGGTGAGCACACAGTCAACTTCCCTGCAGGCAATACCAGCCAGGCACGCATCAAAATAAAATGTAGCGACAATATCTTTTTTGATATTTCTGATTCGAATTTTTCTGTTAATGCTGTAAATAGTACAGTCTTGTCATTAACTGGCAATGGCGGCAGTTACAACTGCGGCACAAGCACCGGTGGCGCGGAAGGTGGTGATATTGAGCCTAACGACTCACCTTCGCTCGCCAATTTGATTACGCTCCCACTCAGTGTAAGCATTAACGGTTCAGTCAATAGTTCTTCTG
>JBATHJ010000447.1:0-19363 GCA_049666625.1 Gammaproteobacteria bacterium
CTGGTCGACGTGCGTAATACCGCCGACGGCATGATTCACTCGGTTGAGAAATCACTCAAAGAACTGGGCGACAAGGTCGAAGCTGATGAACGCAGCAAGGTCGATGAAGCGATAGCCAACCTGAAAGAAGCTATCAAGACTGAAGACAAGGCTGACATCGAGGCCAAGACCCAGGCACTGACCGAAGCTGCCGGCAAGATTGCAGAAAAAGCCTATGCCCAGCAAGCCGAGGCCGCCAATGCCGATGAGGCTTCAGCTTCTTCCGGCAAGGCGTCTGCAGAATCCGGTGAAGAAGTGGTCGATGCCGAGTTTGAGGAAGTTAAGGAAGACAAGTAAGAACAGACTGTTAGTTAGCAGCTAGCAGTAGTCAACAAACGCACAGCCACTTCTGGTGTATGTGCGTTTTGTTTGTCTGCTGCTGATTGATTATGCTGGCTGCAGGCTGATGACTGACGATAAATACTAGATAACTATATAACATGTCAAAACGCGATTTTTACGAAGTACTGGGTGTTTCCAAAGACGTCAACGAGGCTGAGCTTAAAAAAGCCTACCGTCGTCACGCGATGAAACACCACCCTGACCGTAATGTAGATAACCCCGAGTCAGAAGATAAATTCAAGGAAGCCAAGGAAGCCTATGACGTGCTCTCTAATGCGCAAAAGCGCGCGGCCTATGACCAGTATGGTCATGCCGGGGTAGACCCCTCGATGGGTGGCGGTGCCGGGGCGGGCGGTTTCCAGGGTGACTTCGGCGATATTTTCGGCGACGTGTTCGGTGATATCTTTGGCGGTGGCCGTCGCGGTGGCGGCGCCGGTGCCAGTCGTGCCTATCGCGGTGCCGACCTCAAATACAACCTCGAACTCTCACTCGAAGATGCGGTGTTTGGTACCGAAGTAAAAATTCGCGTCCCCACACTTGATGCGTGTACCACCTGTGGCGGCTCGGGTGCTAAAAAAGGCACTTCGCCCACCACCTGTACCACCTGTGGCGGTGTCGGCCAGGTCAGGATGCAGCAGGGTTTCTTTGCCGTGCAGCAGACCTGTCCCAACTGTCGCGGCCAGGGCAAAATTGTCAGCGATCCGTGTCCTGACTGTCATGGCCAGGGACGCGTGCAGAATCAGAAATCACTCTCGGTGAAAGTCCCTGCGGGGGTTGATAACGGTGATCGCATACGTCTGGGCGGCGAAGGTGAAGCCGGGCAGAACGGCGGCCCGAGCGGTGATCTGTATGTGCAGATCCAGGTGAAGCCGCACCCGATTTTCAAACGCGATGACAGCGACCTGATGTGCGATATGCCGATCAGCATCGGAACTGCAGCGCTCGGCGGTGAACTCGAAGTGCCGACGCTGAAAGGCCGGCTGAAGCTGAAAATTCCGGCTGAAACCCAGTCCGGTAAAATCTTCCGCATGCGTGGCAAGGGCGTTAAACCGGTGCGCAGTGGTGTTACCGGGGATTTATTGTGTCGCGTTGTAGTGGAAACTCCGGTTAAACTCAACACCAGGCAAAAAGAACTGCTGCGCGAATTTGATGATTCACTGCAAAAGGACAGCAAGCAACATAACCCGCAGAATGCGAGCTGGGTGGATCGAGTGAAAAATTTCTTTGATGAGCTTTAGCCAACAATAGATGAAGGCTGAATAGTTCCGCGATAGTTTCAGGAATTATTCCAGGTTTGTTCGCAATGAGATTTACGCTTTGCGACGCAATTTAAAACTAATAAAAAAAACCTACCACTGACCCGGGGGCAACATGTTAAACATTGCGGTGACTGGCGCAGCCGGTCGCATGGGGCGATCACTGATAACCGCCTGTACCCAGACCGACAACTGTCAACTGGCCGCGGCAATTGAACACAGCGGTAACTCGCTGGTCGGCAGTGATGCAGGTGACCTCGCCGGCATCGGCAAGCTCGACGTCAGACTGAGCGATGACATTAACAGTGTCGCGGCCGGTTTTGATACGTTGATCGATTTCACCCGGCCAGAGGTTACCCTGGCAAATCTCCAGGTGTGTGTCGCACATCAGAAAAGCATCATCATCGGTACCACCGGTTTTTCAGATGAGCAAAAACTGCAAATCCAGCAGGCAGCCAGAACCATACCCGTGGTATTCGCGCCTAATATGAGTGTGGGCGTCAACCTGTGTTTCAAGCTGCTCGATCTCGCCGCACGTGTGCTGGGTGATGACGTTGATATTGAAGTCATCGAAGCCCACCACCGTCACAAAATAGATGCGCCTTCCGGTACCGCGATTCGCATGGGTGAAGTGGTGGCGAATGCGCTGGGCAGAAAGCTCGAGGATTGCGCAGTCTATGGGCGCGAGGGCATCACCGGCGCACGCGACAGAAAAACCATTGGCTTTGAAACCATTCGTGCCGGCGATATCGTGGGTGACCACACCGTGCTGTTCGCCGCTGAAGGCGAGCGTGTTGAAATCACCCACAAGGCTTCGAGTCGCATGACGTTTGCCAATGGCGCAATACGCGCGGCGCTGTGGCTCAAAAACCAGCCCGCCGGCTTATATGACATGCAGGATGTACTCGACCTGCGTTAATAATTGACCTTGTCAGAGTCATGTTCATCGCACGATTATGTGTTTACAATACGCACCCACTGTTAGCCGCTAACAGTAACCTTATACCAATGACCGTCAAGGGCGCGCACTTATGAATATCGCTGTGATTTTTCCGGGACAGGGCTCGCAGTCTGTGGGCATGCTCGATGCGTACGCTGTCGACTGGCCAATCGTGACAGAGACATTCGCCCAGGCGTCTGACGTGCTCGGCTATGATTTATGGGAAGTTGTCAGCAAGGGGCCTGAAGCCAGGCTCAACCAGACCGAGATTACCCAGCCGGCAATGCTGGCAGCTGATATTGCCATCATGCGCGTGATGCAGGAACAATGCATGATGAAACCGTTTGTATTAGCTGGCCACAGCCTGGGCGAATACGCAGCCCTGGTGGGTGCAAATTCAATTGAATTTACCGATGCTATCAAGCTCGTAGCTGAACGCGGCCGCCTGATGCAAAACGCCGTGCCGGAAGGCCAGGGTGCAATGGCAGCGATTATTGGCATGCATGATGAACTGATTCGGAAAGTATGCGCCGCCGCTGCTGCAGAATCCGGCGAAGTGGTTGAAGCCGTCAATTATAATTCGCCCGGCCAGGTGGTGATTGCAGGCACCGTAGCCGCGGTCGACCTGGCCATTGTAAAAGCCGGCGAAGAAGGCGCTAAAAAAGCTATCAAGCTGCCGGTAAGCGTGCCATCACACAGTTCGCTGATGAAACCGGCAGCGGATGAGCTGGCAAAAGTGCTGGAAAATATCGAAGTCAAAACCCCCGACATCCAGGTGATACACAATGTCGATGCCAGGAGTCATGATGATCCCAAGGCGATTCGTGAAGCCCTGGCGAAGCAGATGTACAACCCGGTGAAGTGGTCACAGACCATGGAGATACTGGGCTCGGCCGCAGACGATGCCATTATAGAGTGTGGTCCGGGCAGGGTGCTCACCGGGTTGACGCGACGCATTCTCAAAGACATTCCGGCCTATGCGCTGGACAAACCCGAGAGTATGCAGAAGTTTCTTGATTCAGTTTAAACCAACGTTGGCAGCTGGCAGCAAACTGCAGTTGATAATTAGAATAAATAACAGGTAAAAAATGAGTAAACAATTAGAAGCTGAGATCGCATTAGTCACCGGCGCCAGCCGCGGTATTGGTAAGGCGATTGCCGAAACCCTGGCGGCACAGGGCGCAATAGTGATTGGCACAGCGACCAGCGATGCCGGTGCTGCAAAAATTAATGACTATCTTTCACCGCACGGTGGCGCAGGCAAATGCCTGAATGTCACCGAGCCTGATTCGGTGGCGGCCGTGCTCAAGCAGATCAATGACGAATTCGGCGCTGTCAGCATCCTGGTCAACAACGCCGGCATTACCCGTGACAACCTGCTGATGATGATGAAAGATGAACAATGGAATGACATTATCGACACCAACCTGACCTCGATCTACCGTTTGTCCAAGGCATGTCTGCGACCGATGATGAAAGCACGCAAGGGCCGTATTATTAATATCGCCTCGATTGTCGGTATTACCGGCAATCCCGGGCAGACGAATTATTCGGCGGCCAAGGCCGGCATGCTGGGATTTACCAAGTCGCTGGCGCGTGAGATCGGTTCGCGCAATGTCACTGTCAATGCCGTGGCACCGGGCTTTATTGATACCGATATGACGCGCGAACTGGCCGAGGAGCAACGCAAGGTGCTGATCAACCAGATCCCGCTGAATCGACTCGGCAGCCCCGATGATATCGCCCAGGCAGTGGCGTTCCTGGCCGGCCCGCAGGCGGCCTATATCACCGGTGAAACCCTGAATGTGAACGGTGGCATGTACATGCCCTGATTAAACGCGTCTTATACCGCTTTTCACAATATAGAATTAACTTAAAATAACAATCATAACTAATTGATATAAATGTAATTAAAATTTAATATCCCGCCCCATATTAGGGCTCAGGATTTTTGCTGGCATGCTGTGCGCTAATTCACTACAATACCGCGCAGCTCACAATGACCAAAACATAGAGGAAAATTAAATGAGCAGTGCTGAAGAACGCGTCCGCAAGATTGTAATGGAACAGCTTGGTGCCACCGAAGAACAGGCAACCAACGAAGCTTCCTTTGTTGATGATCTGGGGGCAGATTCACTCGACACCGTTGAACTTGTGATGGCTCTGGAAGAGGAATTCGAATGCGAAATTCCTGATGAAGAAGCCGAAAAAATCACTACCATTCAACAGGCCATCGATTACGTTAATGCCAACGCTGGCTAAGCGTCGTCACAATTCGAATAAATATACAGCCACACACCGTGTGGCTGTACTTTTTAGTCAAAGGTGAGCCTTGTCAAAACGTCGTGTTGTAGTCACCGGTCTGGGAATTGTTTCTCCTGTCGGCCTGAATCTAAAACAAAGCTGGGATAATATCGTCGCTGGCGTCACCGGCGTTGGCCTGATCGACGAGTTCGACACCAGCGAGTACCCGGTCAGGATTGCTGCCACTGTTAAAAATTTTAACGCTGACAGTGTGATCGCACCCAAGGACCAGAAAAAAATGGATATTTTTATCCATTACGGGCTGGTGGCTGCCGAAGAAGCCCTGATCGATTCAGGTCTTGAAATAACCGAAGCCAATGCCGAGCGTATTGGTACAACGATTGGGTCCGGTATCGGCGGCCTGCCGATGATCGAGGCCAATCATTACAAATTGATTGACGGCGGTGCGCGCAAAATATCGCCGTTTTTCGTACCCGGCTCGATTATCAACATGATTTCGGGCAATTTCTCCATCATGCACGGTATCAAGGGCCCTAACATTGCCCTGGTCACCGCGTGCTCGACCGGTACCCACAGCATCGGTGAAGCGGCGCGTATCATCGCCTACGGTGATGCTGATGTGATGTTCGCCGGTGGCGCTGAAAAAGCTTCGTCACCGCTGGGGATTGCCGGTTTTGCCGCGGCGCGTGCATTGTCGACGCGCAATGATGATCCTGCTGCGGCGAGTCGTCCCTGGGACAAGGATCGTGACGGCTTCGTGCTGGGTGACGGTGCCGGCGTACTGGTGGTCGAAGAATACGAACACGCCAAAGCCCGCGGTGCGAAAATTTATGCTGAAGTTGCCGGCTTTGGTTACAACTCAGATGCCTATCATATGACCATGCCGGTCGCCGATGGCAGCGGCGCCGCGCGTTGCATGCAGCTGGCGATGAAAGACGCGGGCCTGAATCCAGACCAGATCGGTTATGTAAACGCGCATGGTACCTCGACGCCTGCAGGTGACATCGGCGAAACCAATGCGATCAAGCGTGCGTTTGACGGCCATGCCTCAAAACTCGCGGTGAGTTCTACCAAGTCCATGACCGGACATCTGCTCGGCGCAGCAGGCGGTATCGAAGCGGTGTTCGCGGTGATGTCTTTGCACGACCAGGTAGTACCGCCGACGGTCAATCTCGACAACCCGGGCGAGGGCTGCGACCTGGATTACGTACCCAACACTGCACGCCAGATGAAACTGGACGCGGTATTGTCAAATTCATTTGGATTCGGCGGCACCAATGGCACGCTGGTGTTCAGCAAACCGGGCGCCTGACGGTATCTTTCACGGCATAGTTAACGCCGCACCAGTGTCTGCCCGCTGCTAGCGGGCAAGCAGTTTCCGGCCATGCATTATCAGCGTCACCCACTGCCAGCCAGTCTAAACCTGGCGGCCCTGTGCCAGTTAAATTCAGCGCGTTATCCCTGCCTGATGGCAAGTACTGCGTCCAGCGATGTGAATGGTCGCTACGATATACTTGCCGCATTTCCACAATATGAAATACGCCTGGATGCAAATTTTAAACTTCACAGCACTGCTGATTTCGAGATCGACCAGGCGAGCGGTTTTTTGCATGCACTGGACCAGTGCTGGCAGCGTGAACGCATTATCGAGATCGATAATACTGCACCGCCATTCAGCGGCGGCTGGTTTATTTACCTTTCATACGAGCTGGCTGCCGAAGTTGAACCGCGGCTGAAACTTCCGGCGTTGCCGCACACTATTCCGGTTGCAATTGCCCAGCGTTGTCCACTGGCGGTGATCTTTGACCGCCATGAAAACAGCTGTTTTGCCGTAGTAGAAAATAACTATACCCATTTGCTGGGCGCGCTTGATGCTGATATCGAAAGCCTTGTCGATTCCTCAGCTGCAGCCACTGCTTCGATATCCATGCATGACCTCAAGGAAGATGATGACGCATCTTACCTGCAACAGGTCGCGCGCATTAAACGCTATATTGTTGACGGTGATATTTTTCAGGCCAACCTGTCAAGGCGCTGGCGACTTGAAATTGATGCTGCTGTCAAAGACGCTGATCTGTTTGAGCAATTGTCAAAATCAAATCCCGGGTGTTTCGCTGCCATGTGTCAGCTGGGCGAAGTGAGCGTGCTGAGTTCATCGCCGGAACGACTGGTCAGCGTACGCAATGGCATTGCGCAAACGCGTCCGATTGCAGGCACCCGGCCACGTTCTGATAACATCGCACTCGATAATGCGCTGGCCGATGAATTACTCAAACACCCGAAAGAGCAGGCCGAACATATTATGCTGATCGACCTGGAGCGTAATGACCTTGGCCGTATTTGCGTGCCTGGCAGTATTGAAGTCAATGAAATGATGTCACTCGAAAGTTACCAGCATGTGCATCATATTGTGTCGAATGTTCGTGGACAGTTACGCCAGGAAATTACACCGGCCGAGGTCATACGCGCCGTCTTTCCCGGCGGTACGATTACCGGCTGCCCCAAGGTGCGCTGCATGGAAATACTTGCGGAAATGGAACAGCAACCGCGGGCAGCGTATACCGGTTCGCTGGGTTATCTCAATCGTGATGGCAGCATGGATCTGAACATCCTGATTCGCACCATGAGTCGCCAGGGCAAGGATATTACGCTGCGTGCCGGCGGTGGTATTGTTGCTGATTCAGATGCTCACGCCGAACTGGCGGAAACCCGCGCCAAGGCCAAAGGCTTGCTGGGCGCATTCGATCCAGTTGATGCTGTATGCAGCGTATAGTTATTAACGGTGTTCGCGCAGAGTATGTGCCCGCAATGGATCGCGGTCTGCACTACGGTGACGGGGTGTTTGAAACCATTGCCTGTGCAAATAATCGCCTGCAGTTCTGGCAGCAGCACATCACGCGCATGCGCACGTCTGCGGAAAAACTCAAACTTGATTTTCCCGGTGAGGATGTGTATCTGCACGATATTAGATGCCTGCTCGAAGATGGCGACGCTCAAACAGCGAGTGTTATCAAGCTGATGCTGACACGGGGTGTTGGCGAACGCGGTTACCGGGTGCCGGCTCAGCCCCTGCCATGCCGCATGGTCTTCAAAAGTCCGATGCCAGCGCATGTTCAACGCGTTGCGCAACAGGGCGCGCGGCTGGTGCTATGCGCTATGCCGATCTCGGTGAACCCTGCGCTCGCAGGAATCAAGCATCTCAATCGCCTTGATAATGTACTTGCACGTGACGAGTGGCAGGACCAGTTTGATGAAGGCCTGATGTGCGATCAGCAGGGAAATATTATAGAAGGCACCATGAGCAACCTGTTTGCAGTGCGCGCGGGCAAACTTTATACACCCGCACTCGAAAGTTGTGGCATAGATGGCATTATTCGCCAGCAACTGCTGGATATTGCGAAACAACAAAATATTCCCGTGCAGATAACTACAATCACACATAATGAACTTGCAACAATGGACGAGATATTTTTATGCAACAGTATTATTGGATGCTGGCCGGTCACGGCATTCTCGGGAAACGAATTTCAGTCCGGCCCGATCACGGCCTTACTGGCAGACAAACTGAAACAACGGGTCGAGGATGATGCGCTCTTTATTGGCTAATTTGTTTACCCTGTTAGTTCTGGGCATCGGTGTCGCCGGCTGGTTCGGTCTGCAGATGCACCAGACCATGTACCACGAAAATAGCTTGTCTGAGCCATTTGTACTGCAACTCGAGCGCGGAGACAGTCTGCGAGCGATCAGCAATAAACTTGCGCAGCATGATTTACTCGATACGCCCGCGCATTTTGTCTGGTGGGCGCGCTTGCGCGGTGATGACAAACGTTTACAGGCCGGTGACTACGAAGTCATGCCGGGGCAAACCCTGGTCAATCTGCTGGATAACATGGTGGCCGGCCGGGTGCAGCAATTTGCCGTGACCCTGGTAGAAGGCTGGAGCTTCAGGCAAATGATGCAGGCCATTAACCAGCATGTGCATCTCGAGCATACCCTGAATACACTCGATGCTGACGCGGTCATGGCAGCACTCGGGCATGCAGGTGAGCACCCTGAAGGCCGCTTCATGCCGGACACCTATTACGTGCGCAACCAGGAGAAAGACAGCGCGTTATTACTGCGTGCTTATCGCAGCATGGCGCAAACCCTTGAAACCCTGTGGCAGCAACGTGAGCCGGACCTGCCTTACGAAAACGCCTACGAAGCCCTGATCATGGCGTCGATCATTGAAAAAGAAAGCGCAGTGCCCGAGGAGCGTCCATTGATAGCAGGTGTTTTCATAAACCGTTTACGCAAGGGCATGCGCCTGCAAACCGATCCAACCGTGATCTATGGCATTGGCGAGAGCTACGACGGTGACATTCGCTTTCGCGATTTGCGCAAGGACACGCCCTACAACACCTATACCCGCAAGGGCCTGCCGCCGACACCGATTGCCATGCCCGGTGAAGCCGCGATACACGCAGCGCTGCACCCGGCAGAAACCGACTACCTGTTTTTTGTGGCGCACAGCGATGCCTCCGGTCGCCATATATTTACCAGTACACTGGCAGAGCACGAAAAAATGGTTGACCTGCACCAGCGCAAACGTTGATAGTGCCAGCCATCTAATCTGAAAATATCGACATGAGTAAATTTATTACCCTGGAAGGCATCGAAGGTGTCGGTAAAACCAGTAACCTGCACTTTATCCAGAGCCTGCTCGAAAAGGCCGGTCGTGGCTGCGTGGTGACGCGTGAGCCCGGCGGTACGCCGCTGGGTGAATCGCTGCGTGCACTGTTGCTAGAGCACGACAGCGAACAGATGAGCGCCGATGCCGAGTTGCTGCTGATGTTTGCCGCCCGTGCCGAGCATATCAACAAGGTCATTCGACCTGCGCTGGCGCAGGGCAAGGATGTGCTGTGTGACCGTTTTACCGAGGCCACCTATGCCTACCAGGGCGGCGGCAGAGGACTCGACATACGCAAAATAGAGCTGCTTGAGAACTGGGTACAGGGCGAGCTGCGCCCCGACCTGACACTGGTGCTGGATGCCCCGGTGGCAATTGGCCGGGCGCGCGCCGGTAAACGCAGTGCGCCGGATAGAATCGAACAGGAGCACGATGCATTTTTTGACCGGGTGCGCGCTGCCTACCGAGAAATGGCGCAGCATTATCCGCAGCGAATTTGCCTGGTCGATGCAACGCAGGCCTTGCCCGCGGTGCAGGCCGAGATTGAAATGCGCCTGCATGAATATGATATATTAGATTAAATATATTTCATAACTAACTGTTATTATATGATATATCCCTGGCTAACTCAGCAATGGAATCAATTTCTGCAGCAGCGCGAACAGCAGCGTCTGCCGCATGCATTGTTGCTGTTTGGTGATGCCGGCATCGGCAAGGCACAGTTTGCCCGTGCCATGGCGGCCAGCCTGTTGTGCCAGTCGCCGGATGACACCGGCATGGCCTGCGGACAGTGCAGCGCCTGTCATTTGCTCGCGGCCCAGACCCACCCCGATCTGCGTATATTGCGACCCGAGCCGCCGAAAGACAGCACCAGCAAGAAGCCGCTGCTGCTGATCCGCATTAAAGCTATTCGCGAGCTGTGCACTCGCATGGCAATGACCAGCCAGTTCGAACAGGGCTATCGCATTGCAATCCTCGAAAATGCCGATGGCATGAACATCGAAGCGGCCAATGCGCTGCTGAAAACACTGGAAGAGCCGGGACAAAACGTGCTGCTGATCCTGACCAGCTCACATCCTTATCGACTGCCGGTGACCATCCGCAGTCGCTGCCAGGGTCTGCGATTTCCGCGCCCACCACGCGAACAGGTGCTGTCGTGGTTACAGGCGAACAAGGTATCGCAGGCCGAGCTGAAGCTGGAACTCGCGCATGGCGCGCCCTTGCTCGCCCTCGAGCAGCTTAGTGATGACAATGATGCCAGGGGACTGCTGAGTGCAGCGCTGCTGGCAGGGATGAAGCAGCAGGGGCTGGCGCATGCAGGCGCACTCGCACATTTGCCCAGTCACCAGGGCCTGAGCTGGATGCTCGACTGGATCAGCGACCTGGTACGGCTCAAGCAGCTCAGCGCGGACGCAGTCAGGCTGGTGAACCAGGATCACCACGCGGCGTTGAATGCCTATGCTGGCCAGGCCGATTTGCGCCGCCTGTATGCGCTCTATGACCTGGTGTGCAGCTATATCCGCGCCGAGTCGATTCCGCTCAATGGGGAATTATTGTGGGAGAATCTGCTATTATCGTGGCAAGGTCTAAAATAATAAGAAGAGGTCTGCAATGAGCGCGACAGCACGTCCGGGTATGCTTTCACTGAGCATCAAAGACAAGGCATCCCTGTATGCATCCTATATGCCGTTTGTAAAAAACGGCGGTCTGTTTATTCCCACACCCAAAGAATACAAACTGGGTGATGAAGTTTTCATGCTGCTAACACTCATGGAAGACAATGATCGATTGCCGGTCGCGGGCAAGATTATCTGGATTTCACCCGCCGGTGCGCAGGGTAATCGTGCCAGTGGTATCGGTGTCCAGTTCTCACCGCAGGACAAGGGCCAGACCCGTAATAAAATCGAAACACACCTCGCGGGCGCGATGAAGGCCGACCGTATCACGCACACCATGTAAACCAGGCCGCCAGGCGACTCAAGCCGGCAAGGAAAGGCATGTTTGTTGATTCGCATTGTCATCTCGATTGTATCGAGCTGGCACAGTTTGATAACAATTTTGACCAGATGATTCAGCGCTGCAATGCAGCAGGTGTTGAACATATGCTATGCGTATCGATTGATATGGATAGTTACCCGGCAATGCTCGAACTGGTGAGAAACTATCCGACGATTTCTATATCCGTAGGCGTGCACCCGATGGCTGATGAAAAACAGTCGCTCAGTGCCGCCCGTCTACACCAGCTTGCCGCTGAGCCGAAAGTGGTTGCCATTGGTGAAACCGGCCTTGATTATTATTACCATAAGGGTGACCGAAGCTGGCAGCAGTCGCGATTTCGCATGCATGTACAGGCAGCAGTGGCCTGCGATAAACCACTGATCATCCATACCCGTGATGCAGCTGACGATACCCTGGCGATATTACGCGAAGAGCATGCAGACCAGTGTCGCGGCGTGATTCATTGTTTTACCGAAACCGAGGAATTTGCACGTGCTGCGCTGGACCTGGGGTTTATGATTTCTTTTTCAGGCATTACAACCTTTCGTAATGCTGACAATTTGCGCGCAGTGGCTAAATTTGTACCTGAAGACAGAATCTTGATAGAGACTGACGCACCCTACCTTGCACCGGTGCCGCATCGTGGAAAACAAAACTGGCCTGCACTGGTAACGCACGTCGCGGAATGTGTTGCGCAGGCCAGGGGCGCAAGTGTAGAGCATATTGCGGAGATAACGCGCAATAATTTTTATCGATTATTTTCAATAAACCAGCAAGCCAGCTAATGAATTCTGAAGTCAAACCAGCGGTCCTTAACGAATTGTCTGAACAGGGCCTGCGCCTGAAGCGACAGTTGATGGCGCTAGCAGTGGCCTTTATATATTCATCAATTGTTGTTTACCTGTACCTCAAAGGCCATTTTAGATACGACACAGCAACCTTTGTGTATGCACTAGTATTATTCTGGGTGGGCAACCTGGGCATAACCTTGTTGATCTTTAAAGGCATCAGCCAGAAATTGTCCGACCCAAGCATGACCATGGTACAGATGCTATGGGCCGTCGCATTTTTGCTAATTGGCGTTTATACCTTCAATGACATGCGCAGCGTGATCTTGATGTCATTTTTCGGGATCCTGAGTTTTGGTTTTTTCAGGCTGACATTGATCCAGTTCATAGCCATCGCCGCCTGCGCAATCATTGGCTATCTCATCGTTATTTTAAATCTTTATATAAATGAACCCCTGCGACTGAACCTGGGGCGCGAGTTCAGTTTTCTTATTGGCTTTAGCATGACCTCGCTAATCCTGGTGTACACGGGATCGTCTGTGAGCCGATTGCGCGAAGCCAACCGCATCAAGACCCAAAAGCTTGAAGAAGCGCTTGAACTGAATACCCGGCTGGCGACCACGGACGACCTTACCGGGCTGTCGACCCGGCGTTATTTCATGGAAATACTAAACAAACAAAAAGCCATGGTCGAACGCGAAGACTCAGATTTTGTTATCTGTTTTGCCGACCTCGATCACTTCAAATATATCAATGACAGTTATGGTCACCACATTGGTGATGAAGTGCTGAAGATTTTCTCAGGCATCATCCGCACCTCGATACGCGAGATTGATTACGCTTCGCGTTTTGGCGGTGAAGAGTTTGTAGTGCTGCTGGCAAGAACCGAAATAAAACAGGCGATGAAAGTCGCTGAACGTATCCGCAGTACAATTGAAAGTTATAATTTTAATGACATCGCGCCGGCACTGAACGTAACAGTCTCCATCGGGCTGGCCAACTACAAGTCACATAACAGTATTCAGCAAACCTTAATGAGCGCAGACAACAAAATGTACAGCGCCAAGGAGCAGGGCAGAAATCTCGTGGTTGCCAGTTAAGTGGCGGAGTGTCTGCGGGCAAAATAATTAATTATCCACAGATGAACGCAGATGAACACGGATGTATGTAAAAGAATTGAACTTGAAGCGCACTGTGCGCTGTAATCATATAACCAGACCAACCTACGAATTTATCTGCGTTTATCTGCGTTCATCGGCGGATAATTAATGCTGTCTTAGTATTTCTCTATACGGCTACCCCTTCAGATTGTCCCACGCCGCGTCCTGGTGAAAGCGTTCGCCGAAGCGGGTTTCGAGCTGGTTTAGTTTGCTGACTAATGAATCGACACCTTCGCTGCGGATGTAATTGATCGGGCCGCCACGGAAGGGGGCAAAGCCGGTGCCGAATATCACGCCGGCATCCACCTGTTCCTCGGTATCGACAATGTTTTCACGCCAGCATGCCATGGCTTCGTTGAGCAGGCGAAACACCAGCCGGTCCTGCAGTTGTTGCATGTCGGCATAGCGCGCGCTTTTGTTTTTTACTGCCTTGCCCTTGTTCCAGGCATAAAAACCACGGCCTGATTTTTTGCCCAGGTTGCCGTTACCGACCATGGCATTGAGATTGTCCGGCAGCGGCATCCCCAGTGCTGTGGAGAGAATCTCGGCAACGTTGCGGCAAATATCCAGGCCCACGGTATCCGCCAGTTCGATCGGACCCATG
Source organism: Gammaproteobacteria bacterium (assembly GCA_049666625.1). Lineage (GTDB taxonomy): Bacteria > Pseudomonadota > Gammaproteobacteria > SZUA-229 > SZUA-229 > JASBSR01. Next base: position 14,062 of record JBATHJ010000447.1, read on the forward strand.
GGCATACCGTAATCAGTCGCGGCTTTGTCAATGGCTTCGGGCGGGATGCCTTCTGAAACCATGACCACGGCTTCGAGTAAATAGGGCATCAGGATGCGATTGACCAGGAAGCCCGGTGAACTTTTCGTGGGCAAGGGCAGCTTGCCGATATCGCGCGCAAACGCGAGTGCCTGTTGCATGACCTTGTCATCGGTTTGCTGACCGCGAATGACTTCGACCAGCGGCATCATCGCTACCGGGTTGAAAAAGTGTAACCCCACCAGCCGGCCGGGCTGTTGCAATGCCGAACTTAAGTCTTCCAGCATAATACTCGAGGTATTGGTGGCGAGCAGGGAGTCGGCTTTCATCCGCGGCTCGATATCCTGGTAGAGTTTGCGCTTGACCTCGGCATCATCGAATATAGCTTCGATGACTACATCGGCGCTGGCAATGCCATCACCGCGGTGGTCCATCATCAGGCGGTCATTGGCATCACGAATTGCACGGCGGTCACGCTTGAATTTCTTTTTGAACGAATACTGTGCGCGTTTAAACGTGGCAGACAGGCGTTGCGGGTCCTGGTCCTGCACACTGACTCGATAGCCCTGGATTGCGCACCAGGATGCAATGTCACCCCCCATGATGCCACCGCCGATGACGTGCACGTGCGTCGCTTTGTATGCAAGCTGTTTGCCCAGGCTCTTGAGGGTTTCCTGTAAAAAGAATACGCGCACGAGATTGCGCGCAGTCGGCGTGGTGGCGAGATGCGCCACCGTGCTGGCTTCCTCTTGCAACATGCGTTGCGGATTGCCTGCATGCTGTTTCCATAAATCAATCAGTGCATACGGTGCGGGGTAATGCTCGGGTCTGGCTTTACGCGCGACCTGCTTGCGTAATTGCGATGCTAGCAGCGGCCTTAATAAGCCATGGTTTAATACGCGTTGCAGCAGTGGCGGTTTTTTATGTGCCGGTGCGCGCAGTGCGATGCTGATGGCGGCGTTTTTGAGCTGGCGAAACGGCACCATTTCATCAATCAGGCCGATTTTTTTTGCAACCCGTGCAGTGATCATGCGGCCGGTGAGCATGATATCCATCGCGGGCAAAGGCCCACAACGTTTTATCGATCGTGCAGTACCGCCATAGCCAGGATGAATTCCAAGCTTGATTTCGGGCAGGCCGAGTTTGGTGGCCGCGTGATCAGACGCCACTATGTAATCACAGGCCAGTGCCAGCTCGGTGCCACCGCCCAGGCAGATACCGTGGACCATGCAAACAGTCGGGCAGGGCATGGCCGCGAGTTTGTTCATCAGGTCATGGCCGCGTTGCAGAAATGCAGTGGCCTGGGCCAGGTCATCCAGCGTGGTAAATTCCTTGATATCAGCGCCAAAGATAAAACTGTCCTGTTTATCAGACACTATAATGATTGCCTGTGGCGGGCTGGGCTTGAGGCCGTCGAGTATCTCACTCAGTTCTTCTATCACGTCACCTGCGAGCAGGTTTACTTTGCTGCCGGCTTTATCGAGGTGCAACCAGGTAATATTGGTTGCGTCGGTTTCGATGTGCCAGTTTTTATAGTCAGTCATTATGCGGCCTCATTATCCAGTAACATGGCGCCGCCCTGGCCGCCCCCGATGCACAGGCTGGCAATCCCGCACTTTGCCTGTTTGCGTTGCAGGACTTTTGCCAGGTGCAACACGATGCGCGCACCGCTGGCGCCGACAGGATGCCCGAGGCTGATACCACCGCCGTCAATATTCAGCCTGTCCTGAGGAATCTCGCCCATGGCATGCTGCAGATTCAGATGTGTTTTGCAGTAATCATCGCTGTTCCATGCCGCCAGGCAACCCAGTACCTGGGTGGCAAAGGCTTCATTGATCTCCCAGTAGTCGACATCAGCAATCGCCATCTGCTGACGTTCCATGATCGGTGTCATCGCGTGTACCGGGCCCATGCCCATCACCGCGGGATCAAGCCCGGCCCATTGCGTGTCACGAATACTGGCGAGCACCGGCAGATTATATTGTTCAACGGCTTCTTCGCTGGCGAGTACTACCCAGGCAGCGCCATCGGTAATCTGTGCGCTGTTGCCGGCGGTGACGTTGCCGTATTTTTTATCGAACGCGGGGCGTAACTTCGCCAGGCTTTCCATTGATGAATCAGCACGCATGCCATCATCATGATCGTAAAAATTTCCGCGCTCGTCATACAGCACTTCAATTTCATCGAGCAGGCCGGCGTCCAGTGCAGCGGCGAGTCGGTGGTGACTGCGCACGGAAAATTCATCCATTTGTTGGCGCGTGATACCAAACTGGGTAGCGATATTTTCTGCTGTTTCACCCATGTTGAGTCCGACGATGTCATCGGTCAGACCAAACAATAATGCAATCACGGGTTTGAGGTGGCCGGGACGAAACTGGCTGACAACTTTCAAACGTTGTCCCAGGCTGCGTGCGCGCATCATGTCACCCAGCCAGTTCACCATGGTGTGGTTGTACAGCACCGGCGCACGGCTCATGGCTTCAACGCCACCGGCCAGCACAAGATTGGCGCGACCATTGGCGATATTGTGAAATGCAGAATCGATCGACTGCATGCCCGATGCGCAATTGCGTTGCACGGTCCATGCAGGCACGGATTGCGGAATGCCAAGTCGTAAGGCAACCACGCGCCCGATGTTGGCCTCGCGTTCGCCCGGCATCATGCAGCCGAGAATGACTTCATCAATTGCGTCGAGCGGGAAGTGATGTCGTGTGAGCAACGGCCTTGCGGCACTGACTGCAAGATCACCCGCACTGAAGGGGCCGATTTTTCCTCTGGATTTTAGTTGCGGTGTGCGACTGCCATCAACGATATAGACTTTTCTGCCTGTGCCCATTTGGGGGTCTCCACTTGCCAATCTTTGAATGAAAATTCATCAACCTTGATTGCATTGCTGACTGCCGCGCGCGATTCATTCAGAATCGCCAGCTCCGCATCATCGATAATATTTTGCTTGCGTGCCTGTTCGTAGTCATTGGCATTATCCAGCTCGCCGTCTTTATGACGCTTGCGCAGACGTTTTTCGAGCTCGCTGGATTTCAATACACAATCAAGCGCGTAGACCAGGCGACCGGTTGCATCATCTGGATCATGGTTAATATAAATGCCTGCACTGAGGCGATCCAGTGTCGCAGAAGGCTTCATCAATAAACGCGCGACTCTCTGGCCAAGCGAATCTTTTGGCAACTGGTACGGCTTGGTAAGCGGAAATATAAGCATATTGAGTATGCGACCGATAAAAGGCACGGGCAGGTTTTTCATCACACCTTTGAGCGCTATCTGGATATTGAATAATGAATCCTGCGCCGCCCAGTTCATTAGCGGCAGATCTTTTTCGGGTTCGCCGCTGTTTTCAAAATGCCTGAGCACGGCCGTCAGCACATACAAGTTCGACAACGCATCGGCAAGGCGTCCTGATATTTTTTCACGGCGTTTTAGGTTGCCACCAAGAATACCCAGGCAGACATCGGTGACCAGTGCAAATGCAGAACTCATACGTACCAGCTGGCGATAATAGTGACGCGTGTGACGACTGCCGGGTGCCTGGATCAAACGACCCGCGGTAATACCGGTGATAAAACTGCGCACAATATTGCTGATAACAAAACCGGCATGGGCAAATAATGCATGATCAAAATCCTTTAGCCCCCGGGCTTTGTCCGGATTGTGGAACGCCTGCACTTCGGTTAACAGGTAAGGGTGACTGCGCAACGCGCCCTGGCCAAAAATGATCATGGTGCGGGTCAGAATGTTTGCGCCTTCGACAGTAATACCCACTGGAATAATCTGGTAGGCGCGACCGAGGAAATTATTCGGCCCCATGCAAATGCCGTGGCCGCCGTGAATATCCATGGAATGATTTACCACCTTGCGCATGCGTTCAGTGAGCTGCTGTTTCACCACACCCGAAATCACCGAGGGCACGGCACCGCTATCGAGCCCGGATAAAATTAACAAACGCGATGCATCCATCGCGTAGGTCTGTCCGCCAATGCTGGCAAGGGCTTCTTCAACGCCTTCGAAATAACCTATCGGGGTGCGGAACTGGGTGCGTATGCGCGCGTAGGCGCCGGTGAAGCGGCTGCTGACCTTGCCCGCGCAGGTGCTCATTGCCGGTAACGAAATTGCGCGACCGTCAGCCAGGCATTCCATCAGCATGCTCCAGCCCTTGCCGACATAGTCCACGCCGCCAATAATCGATTCGAGCGGGATGAAAACATCTTTGCCGCGAATCGGCCCGTTCATAAAGGCCTGGTTGGAAGGAAAATGGCGGTGACCGATTTCAACACCGGCAGTGTCACGGTGTACCAGGGCGAGGGTAATACCAATATCGGTTTTATCACCGATCAGGTGTTCGGGATCAAAAAGCTTAAAGGCTATGCCCAGCAGGCTGGCGACCGGTGCCAGTGTAATGTAACGTTTTTCCCAGTTGAGTCGAACCCCGAGTACATTGTCCTTGCCGTCGAAGCTGCCATAACACACCACGCCGTTGTCAGGCATCGCGCCGGCATCGCTGCCGGCATCCGGCCCGGTTAAACCGAAGCAGGGAATTTCTTCGCCGCGTGCCAGCCTGGGCAAATAATAATCTTTCTGTTTCTGCGTGCCATAGGTCATCAGCAGTTTGCCGGGGCCGAGTGAATTGGGCACCATCACGGTGACCGCGGCAGTGCCGCTGCGACTGGTAAGCTTCATGACTACTTCGGAATGCGCCAGCGCAGAGAAACCCAGGCCGCCGTATTCGCGCGGAATAATCATGCCGAAAAATTTATTGTCCTTGATGTGCTGCCAGGCGGCTTCCGGCAAGTCAAAATCTTCGTGGGTGATTTGCCAGTCGTTGATCATTTCGCACAGCTGTTCGACCGGGCCATCAAGAAAAGCCTGCTCTTCTGCGCTGAGTTTCGGCACCGGCAATTTCTGAATCATTTCAAAATCGGGTTTACCGCTGAACAGTTCTGCTTCCCACCAGACATCGCCGGCATCGAGTGCTTCCTGTTCGGTTTGCGAAATTTTCGGCATGACATTTTTCATCCCGCGAAACGCCGGGCCACTGATAATTAATTTTCTCAATGGTTTTAGATTCAGCGGCACCACAATCACTGCCAGCACAATCCAGAGTACCAGCAAGCTGGTAGCAGAGGCGCCGGCAAAACCACTGAAAGCGGCGAGGGTAATAATTAGCGCAGCTGACCAGCCAGCCAGGGGCCAGCGAAAATACGCCGCGGTGGTAATTATTATCAGCGTTAACAGTATCCACAGCATCATAGCGTCACCTTGTTTAACCCTG
>JBATHJ010000448.1:0-4944 GCA_049666625.1 Gammaproteobacteria bacterium
GATTAATTCGCGTAATGGTAGAGGCAATCAAAAGAAACCGCCGGTAAAAAAAGCGGCCAGCTGATTTCACCCTGCCCTGTCAATAGTGTGGCAAAAACCAGCAGTGGTTTGCACACAGAGCATTACAGAAAACAGAAAATTTATAGCACCAGTGCTGGCAACACTAACAGCTATTGCCCAGGTTACGGCATCATCACCAGTGGCTGCACATCAGGCGTCAGCGCATTCATTGTGAGCTCGCTAGGCAGCAACGGCTGCACTTCCCGCGTCAGGTCATTCATAGTGAGCTCATTGGACTGTATACGTTGCTGATAAATCAGCGCGTACACCAGCACAGACGTCACGTAATCGCGGGTTTCACGATACGGTATGGTTTCAATCCAGATATCGGCCGGAATGGTTTCATCTGGCAGCCATTTTTTAACACGATTAGGCCCGGCATTATAGGCCGCCAGCGCAATCGCGTAATGCCCGTCAAACTGGTTCAGCAACTTTTGATAGTAATATGATCCGTACTGCAAATTTTTGACAGGGTCATACAGGCCGTTTCTTCCCGGATAGCGTTCATCAAGATCTTTGGCGATCTGGCGTGCGGTCTGCGGCATGATCTGCATCAGTCCTTGCGCACCTGAAGGTGATCGCGCATCTTTGTTGAACGCACTTTCGCGACGAATCAGGCCGAACAGGATGACAGGATTGAGGCTTTGCAGTTCAGCATTCTCATGAATTTTGTCGGCATAACTCATCGGGAAGCGCATTTCAATGTCATCCCACTGCTTCACTTTAGCGATAGTGAAAATGGCGATTTCATCCCATTGCCACTGTTGCGCCAGTTTTGCTGCCACCGGATAATCTGTTTTATCCAGCTGACGCAACGCATGCCACCATTGCAGCTTGGCGTCTCGTTCTCTATCCAGCACCATAAACTCGAATGCGACGCGGAATGCCTGGCGGTTTTTAATCCTGTCAATTTCTTCGCTGGTGGCTTCTATCGGATTATCTGATAACTGGTACAGACGGTTTAACCTGTCGGCAGCAAGGTAACCATAAAAATCGCGTTTTACCGAAAGGTCACTCAGGATTTCTTCAGCCTGCAGGGGTTTGCCGGTTTCGTAATAGGCTCGCGCCAGCCAGTACTGCCATTTCTCAAGCTGCTTGTCAGCCGGGCTCAGGTCTTCAATGGCAGTAATAACACGCGGCCAGTTCTGTTCGGATAACGCGACCCTGATGCGTATTGTCTTGCTGCTATTGTCAGAATCATTTAACTGTCCGAGGCGCTCATAGGCAGCGGCATCGTTTTCATATGCCAGTTTGAATGCGAGGCGTTTTTCCAGCCTGTCTGTCTGCGCTGTACTGAGATTATAGCGTTTCTTGTGCTTGTCCCATATCTCGATCGCCTGGTTTATATCGCTGCTGGCAAGGCGGTCAATCGCATGGGTAAACATTAATTTAGACTGCGCTGTCCATGAACGGTTTAACAGCTCGGGCAAATAACGATCCGGGTTTTGGTGTAGCTTCAGCCATAAAGCGGCGATTTCCTGGTCAGCCGCTGGCATGAGTTTTTTGACATATCTGGCCAGTCGGGTTTTGTTGTTGCGCAGGGCCGCATCAAATCGCTGCCAGAACAGGTCGCGGTTGAAATGGCTGGATTTTTTTAGTTCGGCAAATAACGGATCACAGGCTTTGGGCTGTGATTTACCTACCGCCCAGAGATCTTTGGCACCGGCAAGCGCGGCCTGCTTGTCACCCGTATTGAATTGCGCGCGGCGGTAATAGCAGTTCAGGCTGGCATCGCGAGTACTGGTGTCGAACGACTGCAAAAAGTCCTGCCACCTGGCGTTCCTGGCGAGGTGATATAAGCGGTTAAGTTTCAATGAACGCGCATAGCGTGAAGTCCCGTGTTGATCGAGAAACTGCTGTACAAGGTGATCATTATCGAGATGTTTTTTTAACCATTGGTACTGCAGGTATGGAGTCAGAGGATAGTCATGCAGCTGCTCTGAGAGCTGCAAATAAACGGCGTCATTACCGTTCTCGATGGCGACTTCTGCCTGGAGAAACAGCTGTCTCAGGCGGGCAATTTCCTCATCGCTAAACTGCTGCACTGAATTTCCTTCGCCAGCAGCGTCGGTGCCCTCCTGGGTATCGCGCTCAATCCTGTTCTGAACGTTTGTGTTCTGGATTTCATCAACAAGTGTCAGTTCTTTCTGCTCAAGCTCATCCTCCGAACCGCTCAGCATGGATAATTGCACAGCATCAGAAGCAGTGTCAGCCGTGTCGTCATCCACAGAATCACTTTCGCTGAATATAGCTGGAGACTGTACCAGGCAAGCTGATAACAACAGGAAGTGCAGTGGTCGTTTTATTATCATTATGATTTATAACTCACTGTGGTCTATCGGTCGCCTTGAGGAGCGTTACCCGGGCTAAATAACATGTTATATTTCAACCAGTTACTTGAAAATGCGAAACCATGGATCCGGCATGAAACAACTCTTTAAATAGTACTATATTTTCGATCCAAAGCAATGAAATGGGCACGTTTAAAAACTGCTTTCCGGTATTTTTCACGTTTATTAACAATTTAATTTCAGGATTTGCATGCCACGTGACGAACGGTAGCGGCGACGAACGGTACTGGCACGCAGGCATCAGCGGGATATAAAAACCTGAAAGTCGCTCTGCAGACGCCCAGGACAGTCAGCCTTTATACAGGCTTATTTATTCGTGCCAACAGGAAACTCTAGAAATTAACCACGATGCCAATGGTTAACGAGGTATCCGTTTTCCTGATATTGCGCGGCGGTTCGCTGTCATGCGCGATGTCGAGCCCGATTTTTAATGACGAATCCTCGGTTAACTTGCTCTGTAATGAAAAATTTTCGATCGCGCGAAAATCTGAAAACTCACCGAGGCTGGGCTGGTAATAGCTGGTACTGACCAGTGAAACATGGGCATTAAACTGATACTTGATTACCAGGTAAGTATTGGCACGCAGCGCATTTTCAGTGTCGTCCTCGTCGGGGAACTGCGTATCGAGTTTTTCACGTTCGTAAAATGCACCCAGACCCAGGAAAAAAGCCTTCGATTCACTCACCTCGCCGAGCGTTAAACGCACGCCACCGCCAAGCAGTGCACGCATTCTCAAATTGGTGAACTCATCAGCAGATAACTGGCTGAAACCCTCCCAGGCCAGTTCAGCATCAAGGCGGTGTATATGACGATAATGCGCGAACCCGCGGTTTTTATTGGTCACCCCGGCGCTTTCTCCGTAGGCGTAATTTGCGAGGATAAAATCCGTGACATTAGCGCGGGTCCATTGAAACTTGACGCCGGTGGCTGCACCCGCCTGGTCGGTATTGCCTCCCTCAAAGGCGAGATCCAGCTCGAATGAGCCGACAAAGCCTTCAGGCGGTTTACCCAGGTGGACATCTTCCATGCTGACAATGGCATGTGCGTGCATCGAGCCCGATATAATTATCAGGCTGGTTATAAGGCATACTATTTTTTGAATTAAAACAGGAACAACGCTACGGCTCATGGCGCGCATGTTACCACAACAAATATAGATGAAAACATGCAGCAAATTGAAACCGGCGTGCATCGCGCCAGGCAGGCGGAAATATTTAATATAGCGCCTGTTCTCGTAAATAATTCATACCGCAGGTGCATTGCAAAACCATAATTAACAATTACTAACAATTGCCCCGTATTAATGCCTGGCCTGCTCCCATATACTGCCGCAGGCATCATACCTGTTTACAAAACCAACCAATCAAAGTTGTAATTGTGGAGAACAATCATGGGACTATTCGATTTCGCCAAAGACATGGGCAAGAAATTATTCGGAAAAGATGACGATCCGGCAGAGAAAATAAAACAAAGCATCGAAGTTGATAACCCGGGCATCACCGACCTCGGGGTGGCTTATAATGATGGTGCCGTTGACCTGAGTGGCAAGGCAGACTCGGCTGAAGCAGTCGAAAAAGCCGTACTCATGGCCGGTAATGTAAAAGGCGTAACCGACGTCAAAATCGATAAAATGCAGGCGCCGAAGCCCGCTCCGGAAGTCGAGTACTACACAATTGTCAGCGGCGACAGCCTGTCCAAAATTGCCAAAAAGTTTTACGGCAATGCAATGGATTATCCAAAACTGTTCGACGCCAATCGTGAAGTCATCAAGGATGCCGACCTGATCTACCCCGGCCAGAAAATTCGCATCCCGCCGAAAAGCTGGTAGTTACTTGTCGGTAGATTTTTTACCGCAACACAATAGCAACGCCGGGATGAATGATTCATCCCGGCGTTGTTGTTTAAGCGCATTAAACAGTGCTCAGGCGATCACCGGCTTCTGCATACACTGCATCAGTCAGATGAAACATCACTTGCATCACACCGGCGGATCAAGGTTCACCGCTGTCGTAGTATTAATTCTGAACCAGCCCGTCAGGCTGTAGCGCGAACAACGCGTGGGCAATACCTCGTGCGGAAATTCCTCGCTGAGAAATAACACCATTTTTCCAAACGTCGGGGTCACAGTTTCAAGCACATCACTGTCATCCGCTGAATACAGCACCAGCTCACCACCGTCGCCCTGTTGCCACGTCGGGTTCAGGTAGAGGATGCTCGACAAACGCCGGCTCGAATTATCCCTGAACGTATCCAGGTGCTTTTTGTAGAAAGCGCCCTGCGGATAATGCGAATAATGACACTCATAATCAAACAGTCCAAGGTAAAGCACGCGGTTGAGATGCACGCGCAGACGCTCCGCCCATTGCAGGTAGAACTGCGTGCTGGGCATTTCCATATCGAGCCAGCGTATCCGGTCACGCCGCACGAACGGGTTTAACTGGTGTGCCTGCTCGCGCCCGATGCCGGCGGCATGGAAATCTTCGCTATCGGTTTTTTTGATATCGATGAACAGCGACTGTAATTGTGCAACGG
>JBATHJ010000449.1:0-2914 GCA_049666625.1 Gammaproteobacteria bacterium
TAATATAACTGCGCATTGTTACCGTTTTGTTACTATTTGTGACAAACCTGTGACAGCCGGCGGGCGATTATGCGGCTTGCAGTCTTTGTTCATGTTTTTATTGGTTGTACATCACGTCACATTTGAATTAGATACTGTTGTTGATGCTCGCAGCTGGCCGCAACCGGGGCAATAGTGCTCAGCGGGTTTATGCCACTTGATATGATCTGTATCAAATTCTGCGATGCAATTATCCGGGCACGTTATGAGCAGTTCAGTAGCATGACAGGGCATACATCGACGCTGGCACAGGCGTGTACTAAATTATGACCGCGCATATCCATAGAAGCCGTTATCCATACATATTGCATTGCTGTTGGTGCACAGCACCGGTGGCACAATGAGGTATCAACATCTGAAAGACTTCACCCAGGCCTGCAACGCCATGATCTCAAAGTTACTGCAGCTCAGTCGAAGATCAGCAGTGTCAGTAACACCTGTGACCAGCGCGGCGGGTGCCAGCCAATGCTGCGATGGACTGTCTCGTGGCTGAAGTCTTAACCCAGCCGGCATTGTGTGCTGACGACCTGTATCTTGCATTTGGCGAATGCGTGCTGCGAGTACGCTCTAATTCCACCAGACTACGCACAGGTCTGGCAGATTATTTTGCGCATATCGTCTGCACAGACGTCACACCTGATGTCGACATTATTGCAATCGATCGTGATGCGCCGGAACTCGATATCAATTTTATCGACTGGCAACCTGCAGCGGGTACTATTCATAGCAGAATTAGCTATGCTGATCTGCCGGGTGGGCGTCTTGTGCGCAACACAGACAGCGGTATGATGTTCCTGCAGAGCGCGCATCGCCGCATCGTCGCCGGACCCTGTGTGAAATACCAGCACCAGGTGATTAACTTTATTAACACCCAGTTCATGAACTGGCTGCAAAACCGCGGCTGGCTGAATTGTGCTGCTACAGGCGTGGTTTACCACGGCAGGAGTCTTGCTATCGCCGGGTCGTCCGAGTCCTGCAAGTCGCGCCTGATGCTGCATTTGCTCGACAATCACGAGGTTTGCTACCTGGGGCATGATCATTTGTTCATGCATACCGGTTCTGGCCAGGTCGATGTACGCGGCACGCCGACATTGCCGCGCATCACAGCCGAAAGTATGCTGGCGCATCAACAGTTGTACAGTCTTATCCCTCCACACCCGGGTGATTTTCTGCTGCAGTTGTCGGCTGGCGAGCTGTGGCAGCGCGAGGCACACTATGATGTGCCAGTCGACAGAATCTACGGCAGCGGGCGGATGAAATCGCAAGCCCCGCTGGCGGCAATACTGATACTTGACTGGCAACACAACAGTACCGGGGAGCTGCAACTTGAGCGGGTGAAGCCTGCGCTCAACAGTTTTCTGCTGGATGTGCTGATGAGTTCGCCCGGCCCGTTTTACCAGTATCCCGATGGCAGTTTCCAGCAGCCGAATGAAACCCCGGATGAATCTGCTTACCTGGACGCACTCAACAATGTTGCCGTCTATGTTGCCAGGGGTCGGGCAGATTTTTCCGCCATCACAGATCGTTGTTTACAGGAACTACTGGCCTGAAAAATACTATCCAGTCACGGGTCGACGTTGCAAGGATTGCGAGTCACATCATGTCACTTTTGTCATGCAGTTAAATGGCTGTAGTGAATGCTTTTGTACTTTAATGACATAACTTGTTATCTTGCAGCTATGCGCGCGATCATCACCCGACACTATAAAACCCTGATCAATGCCGCCGAGGAAATACTCGGCTGGGCGGATTCACCGCGTGACCGCGGCTGGAGAGCTGATGTTGTCTATGTCGGTAGACAGCTTAAAAAAAATGCCATCAGTTTCGATGCAGTCTACTCGAGCGACCTTGAACGTTCGCGGCAAACTGCGAAGTTTCATGCCAAACGTTATGGTATCGATATCATTAACGACACCCCGGCACTGAATGAAGTTAACTACGGGGATCTGATCAAGAAAAAAAAGAAGTGGGTGGCTGAAAACTATCCGGGCCACAAGACGGACCCCGATTTTGTTTATCCGCAAGGTGAAAGTTTTCGCCAGATGCAGCATCGCAGTGTCGATTATGTGTTGTCACTGGCAGAGAAATATCCGCAGCAGACTATTTTGATTGTCGTCCATGCCGGTGTTATCAGGGGACTGGTCAGTCATTTTCTCGGGCTGAATTATGCAGAGCATCTAAAACACAAAATATCGCATCGCTATATCGGTGATTTCCAGTTTGAAGGCAACAACTGTGTGCGCTACGACGAACTGGGTAAACCCTCGGGCTTCGTGCGAGACGGTATTATCAAAACACCCTTTAGCTGTCCCGCCATAGATCAATAAATAGTATGTATACCCAGGCCGGTTTATCCAGTCCAGGGTGCGGCAGTCAAACCCGGGCGCGTGATTATGCGGCTTCTTCGGATTCTTCTTCCGGGTCTACAGTTTTAGCCATGCGCTTGGAAAAATAATATATGCGTTTCAGCTTCTCGATAATATCGATTTCCATGGTATAGGCGGCCAGCCGGTTCGGTGCTTCAACGACCAGGCGCCTGGATTCGTGCATCGCCGCGGATTCCATCAGGCGATTAATGTCCGCTTTCATGGCAATGACTTCCAGCGCCGACTGCGGGTCATTTTCCATCACCGCATCGATCGCCAGTTCGGCGGTACTGGTGATGATGTCATGCAACTTGCGCAGTACCTCGCGTGTTTCCTTGCTGATAATCACACGCTTGTCGATACCTTCGTTGCCGAGGTAGACCAGGTCAGTTTCGATGACATCACCGATGTTTTCCAGGTCGTTGGTCGCGGCCATGAGCTGGGTATGCACCTGGGTTTGTTGCTCGGTCAGCGCTTTCTGACCAATGCGTCCAAGGTAAGTCACAATG
>JBATHJ010000450.1:0-3771 GCA_049666625.1 Gammaproteobacteria bacterium
AATGCGCACAGCCTGGATGGCCAGTGCCTGGGTCAGCCAGTACCCGCAAAGCTGTGAAGCGCAAAACAACCCCCGGCGCACGTGCGCTTGCGCTACAGCTACTCGAAAAAGTTTTGCAGCGGGGGCAATCACTGTCGGCGCTCAAGCCACTGACCCTGGCGCTTGAGCCACGCGAGCGCGCGCTCTGCCTGGAGCTGGTGCAGGGCGTATTGCGCTGGCGCTGGCGGCTGGCGTTTTATCTTTCCGGGTACATGCAAAAACCCTTGCGCAACAAGGACCGTGATGTCGAAATCCAGTTACTGCTGGCGCTGTATGAAATCATCGAGCTGCATACGCCCGATTACGCCAGCGTTAACGAAGCCGTGCAACTCACCCGAAGCCTCGGCAAGTCATGGGCGAGCGGCCTGGTCAACGGTATCCTGCGCAAATGCATTCGCCAGCAGCAGGCGGGCTCGCTTGCTGTGCCCGATAGTGACAGCGCAATCTATTCTCACCCGGACTGGCTGATTGCACGACTCAAAGCCGACTGGCCAGAGCACTGGCAGACGATACTCGAAGCCAATAACACCCGCGCGCCGATGTGGTTGCGGGTCAATGCAGCCATGTGTGAAACCGCGCACTACCAGCAACAGTTACACGCGCTAGACATTCCGTCGTTTCCCCATCCACGTGCATCACAGGCATTGCGGCTGGAGCAGGCCTGTGATGTGACCGCGCTGCCCGGGTTTGAAAGCGGCCAGCTATCAGTGCAGGATGCCTCGGCCCAGGTTGCCGGACTATTACTGGGTGCAGCGGCCGGCGAACGCATACTCGACGTGTGCGCTGCACCCGGCGGAAAAACCTGTCATCTGCTGGAGCTGCATCCGGACCTCGACATGGTGGCGGTCGATGTCGACCCCGTGCGCATGCAACGGGTGCAGCAGAACCTGGCGCGGATCCAAACAACCGCCGAGTGCATTGTGGCCGATGCGCGGCATCCGCAGGACTGGTGGAATGGTGTGGCATTTGACCGCATATTGCTCGATGCGCCATGTTCTGCCAGCGGCGTGATCAGGCGCCACCCCGATATCAAAAGCCTGCGCCGCGACGAAGATATTGCGCAGCTCACCGAGCTGCAGCAGCAGATACTGCAGGCGATCTGGCCCACGCTCCGGCCAGGGGGTGATTTGCTCTATGTTACCTGTTCGGTATTGCGCGCCGAAAATGAACTGCAAATTGCAGAATTTTTGCGCCTGCACAGTGATGCGCATGAAATAGCGCTGGATGCCAGCCTCGGTGTTGCCTGCGTGCATGGCAGACAATTGCTGCCCGCTGAGAATGATGGCGATGGATTTTATTTTGCCCACTTGCGCAAACTCAAATGAAATGACGTGTAGCGGTGCAATGCCGGGTTTATCGGCGTAAACTCCGCGCCATTGCGAACCGTCAATTCAATGTGAAACAGCTTTAAAATGAATATTCTGATTCTGGGCGCGGGACAGGTAGGTTATTCAGTCGCCTCAAACCTGGCGTCTGAAGCCAATGATATTACGCTGGTCGATACCCGCTCAGATCAGCTCGACGAAATCCGCAGCCGGCTCGATATTCAAACGGTGGCCGGCCACGCCTCTCACCCCGACATATTAATGCAGGCCGGCATCCAGGATGCTGACATGCTGATCGCCGTCACCAACAGTGATGAAACCAATATGGTCGCCTGCCAGGTGGCCCATACCCTGTACCACACGCCGACAAAAATTGCCCGGGTACGTTCACAGGAATACCTCAATCAGCCCGGACTGTTCGGCAATGGAGCCGTACCGGTCGACGTACTCATAAGCCCCGAGCAGATTGTATCGAGTTATATAGAACGCCTGATTGAATATCCTGGTGCCCTGCAGGTGCTGGCTTTTGCCGACGGTAAAGTCCAGCTGGTAGGCATGAAAGCGTATTACGGCGGGCCCCTGGTGGGCCACGAAATCCGCGCCCTGCGCGAGCACATGCCCGGCATTGATTGTCGCGTGGCTGCCATCTACCGCCGTGGCAAGGCCATCATCCCCGAGGGTGATCGCGTCATTGAAGCGGATGATGATGTGTTTTTTATTGCTGCACGCAAGGATATACGCAGCGTGATGTCCGAGATGCGCAAGCTGGATAAAAGCTGTCGCCGTATTATGCTGGCCGGTGGCGGTAATATCGGCCGCCGCCTGGCAGAAGCACTTGAAGAAAAGCACCAGGTAAAAATCATCGAGCGTAGCCAGGCGCGTGCCAGGGTGTTGTCACGTGAACTCAACAAAACGATTGTGCTACTCGGCGATTCGGCAGATGAAAACCTGTTGCTGGAAGAAAACGTCGATCAGATGGATGTGTTCTGTGCGCTCACCAATGACGATGAGGCGAATATTCTGTCTGCCATGCTGGCAAAGCGCATGGGTGCAAACAAGGTTATGTGTATTATCAACCGCTCGGCCTATGTCGATCTGATTGAAAGCCAGGGCGTTATCGATGTGGCGATTTCACCGGAACAGATTACTATCGGTGCCCTGCTTACACACGTGCGTCGCGGTGATGTTGTTGCCGTGCATTCTCTCAGGCGAGGTGCCGCTGAAGCCATCGAAGCGGTTGCACACGGTGACAGCAAAACTTCAAAAGTCGTCGGCCGCTGTGTCGCCGATGTGCCATTACCCGAGGGCACCACCATCGGCGCTATCGTGCGTGGAGATGAAGTCATCATGGGGCACCATGACATAGTGATCGAGGCAGAAGACCACCTCATCCTGTTCCTGCTCGATAAAGGCAAACTGCCTGCAGTTGAAAAACTGTTCCAGGTCGGCGTGACATTCATCTAGCCCGTCATGCGTTTCACTATTATCCAGCGTCTTGTCGGGCAATTACTGATGCTGTTCAGTATCACCCTGCTGCCCCCTTTCATTATCGATCGTATCTACCAGGAAGATGCAATGCAGGCATTTATTTATAGCTATGTAGTGCTGGTACTGCTTGGCCTGTTGATGTATCTGCCGGTGAGGCATATCCGCGGCGACCTGCGTCTGCGTGATGGTTTCATGGTCGTGGTTTTATTCTGGACAGTACTGGGCATCGCCGGCGCCCTGCCGCTGATTTTTTACCAGCCGCTGGCGGTGAGTTACACCGATGCCGTGTTTGAATCAATATCCGGCCTGACGACGACCGGTGCAACCGTGCTCACGGGTCTGGATAGCTTGCCGCACAGTATTCTGTTTTACCGGCAGGAACTGCAATGGCTGGGCGGCATGGGTATTATCGTACTCGCCGTGGCGGTGATGCCAATGCTGGGTATCGGTGGTATGCAGCTGTATCGCGCAGAAACGCCGGGCCCGGTTAAGGACAGCAAGCTCACACCGCGCATTGCTGAGACCGCCAAAGCACTGTGGTACATCTATCTTGGCCTGACCATAGCATGCGCACTGGCATACTGGCTGGCGGGCATGAACATGTTCGATGCTGTTTCGCACAGTTTTTCAACCGTGGCGATTGGTGGTTTTTCTACCCATGATGCCAGCCTGGGGTATTTTGACAGCCCGGCAATTGAAGGCGTTGCAATTGCGTTCATGTTCCTGGGCGGGATTAATTTCGCGCTGCATTTTACCGCTGCGCGTTCGCTGAGTCTTAAAACCTATATGCGTGATTCAGAGTTGAAAATGTACACCTTCACCCTGCTGGCGGTGTCGGTTGCCTGTATCGCGTTTCTCTATACCCAGTACGTGATTCCTGATTTTAGCGAGGCTTTTCGCCAGGGACTGTTTCATGCCG
>JBATHJ010000451.1:0-3569 GCA_049666625.1 Gammaproteobacteria bacterium
CATGACCGCTGGTTCCTGGATCGCATTGCCACCCATATTCTTGCGTTTGAGGGTGACAGCAAAACGGTATGGTTCGAAGGCAATTACACGGAATATGAAGCCGACCGGCATCAAAGGCTGGGTGATGAGGCGGACAACCCGCACCGCATCAAATATCGCAAACTTGCCTAGGCAACTGCTTCGAGTTTGTAGAAGCCCTGAATTATACTGAATCCGTAAGCGACAAGCTCGTCGCTCTCCAGCATTTCGCGATAACAAATTCTGCCGAACACGTCCTGGGTTCTGCCGTCGGGAAATGTCAGGCGTGCATGCACCCGGTCTTCCAGTTCAAGCGCGGCACTGGCGTGAAAGCGAAAGCCACCTTTGCTGATATTTTCTATGCTGACACGTGCAGTTTGCACTGCCTCATCGGCCTCACCGTTGACCTTCAACAGCCGCAGAGAATACGCATCACCAGATAAGCGGTTGAAATTACGCGACATACTTTTCTGACATTTGCACTGTATGATCTAGAATTAGTCCATGAACGTTACACAAAAGTATAGCCAAAAGATTGGCACTTGTAACAAATACACCCAAATTCCACAAAGCTGTTCTCGATGATGCGCAAGGGCATAAACCTTATGCGCATCTTTTAGTTAATTAACAAGGATGATTGAGAATGAACATTACCGAAAAAGAAAAAATCCTGTTTGTCGATGATTCCGCCACCGTGCGCAGTACCGCCAGCAAAATGCTGTCTGAGCGCTATGAGGTTATCGAGGCCACTAACGGTGATGATGCCTGGGATATATTACAGCACGATGACACCATTAGAATCATTTTTGCAGATATACAAATGCCCGTGCTCAACGGCCTGCAGCTGCTAAGTCGCATTCGAAAAAGCAGCGATGAAAATCTGAGCAGCCTGCCGGTCATCATGGTAACAGGTGAATCGGACAGCGAAGCCACCATGCGCGCAGTGTTCGAAATGGGTGCTACTGACTTTATCGGCAAACCGTTTAAAGCTATCGATTTACAAACCCGCGCATACTCATACCTGAAACTGACACGCAAACTCAGAACACTGAACCAGTTATCGGGTCAGGATAAACAGACTGGCGCATATAATGCCACGCAATACAAAAAACTGGGCAGCCAGGCATTGTCGTTCGCCATGCGCCACAAAATCGAATTCACTGTAGCGCATTTTGAAATCTGTGATTACCAGCAAATCAAATTAACACACGGTGACAGCATCGCGGCCCAGATACTAACAACCGTCGCCAGCCGTCTTGGCAGCGCACTCAGAAAAGAAGACATCATCGCGCGCATAGGTATTGCCCGCTTTGGGCTGATTCTGCCCTGCACCAGCCGCGTCAGATCATCGGCACTTATTATGCGCATGCGTGACATGATTCAGAACCTGGCGTTTGACACCGGCAGGGAACAGCTTCGTATCAAACTGGCAATCGGTATCACGTGCGCCGGTCTGGAAACGCATGCAGACAATTTTGATGAAATCAATCTACAGGCTGAACAGGCGCTTACCAGTGCATCATCCAGATCTGGTGACTCGAATGAGGACACAGGTACCGACAAACAACCGCACATTGAGAAACAAAAGTTTCAACAGGGTGATGACTTATTACAGTGTTTGCAGGATATCGTGGAAGGGAAATTCAGTAATATTGAAAAATCACAACAAATCCAGATACTCGACAGTCTGAATGCATTTGCAGAATTCGTTGAAACAAGTAGCCTCGCCGATGCCAGGCAGGTCTTTGGCGACAGTTAATTCAGTAACCAAACACGCCGTCGAGCAATTTCGCATACCCCGCGTAATCTGCGTTGCTGGCAGTATCGAAACGCTCAATATTCAGCGCCTCAAGCATTTTCTGTCCATCCGGTGTATTCGCTGCATCTACCAGTGAATTTTGTACTTTTACAGCAAGTTCCCGGGGAATATTTTCAGATGAAGATAATGCCATGTGCGGTACCGGATCGGTTGTCAGTATGGTATTCACACCCTCGAACAGGCCCACCAGCGGTGTTGGGATGATGGCCGCATCTACCGAGCCGTCCAGCACTTTATAGCCTGCTTCGGTGGCGTTATGTACCTGGATATAAAATGGCAATCGCACCGGGTTTGGAAACATACTATCGAGGCGAATCGCACCGAGCCCCGGGGACGCCATGGTCGCAATCTTTTTTGATATCAGCTCCTGCATTTCAAACACCAGGTTATCCTCGCCCGTGATCACGGTGAAACTGACGGTATCGGGAAACTTCGCGAGTACCGTGAAGTTATTCCGTTCAATCCGGTAGTCTGTGAAATGGGCCGCGTCGAGCACGAAATCGAACCCGTTGTTCTTTTTCATGCGTTCCCAGTAGGTCAAAAAATTCTTATGTGTGAGTACATGAAACTGCTGCCCGGTTTTTTTGCTCAGATAGTCAGCCAGCGGCTGGTAATTCTTGCGGATGTCGGCTTCTGATAAAACAGGCTGCACTACCAGGTTATAGTCGGCTGCGTAGATAACCAGACTCTGGGTAGAAAGCAGCAGAATGATTAATGAAAATAACGCACGCACGCCAAACTCCTTATACAGTTTCAGTTGTACTGCATCTATATATAGTTGCGTTGCAGAAATATGCCATACATTTAGCTAACGCAAGGCCACACCTCACTATCAGGCACACCTTTATTGCGCATAAAACGTTTTTATATATTTCTTATATTACAGATAGTTACTGATCTTTTTTAACTTAATTTATAATATGGATACTATCTATACCTTGAGCTAATACGACACCTTTCACCCACCCCGACAGTGAACACGTAGCTGAATCGCGCTGTTTATAAGGACATGTAGACGATTAACGCTATACTCAAAAGGTATGTAACGAAACTGGGCCGAAAACATACATGCACCAAACAATAACAAGAACGAAAACAAGCGGCATCAGGCATACGCATTGAAAACCGAAACCCAATCACATATCAACACGCTCGAGCTGGTCACTTTACAGAACCAGTTACTGTTCGCTATTGGTGGCAGCCTCAATGGCCGCGAGATCATGCACACCTTCATGCAGTCGGCCATTAAGTTACTCGGCCTGCACAGCATCCATCTCTACACCTATGACAATACCGACAAACCCAAATTAGTGTTACACCATGATATCGCCCTGCCCCAGAACAGCATCAAGCCGCATGAGAATGATTCGGTGATGGTGATATTGAATCGATTCATTGATTCGGAGACACACTCACACTACAGCAGCAAGGTCGACAATCAGCACTATGTTGCCTATGATTTCGCACCGTTTGGAATCCTGTTGTTCGACAGGCAAAATAAAGACCTGCAGCAATCGGTGAAAGACGCCATCCTGCTGGTGGTTCGCAAACTGGCCGATTATTACAGCCTTTGTCATGCACAGAAGTTACTCAATGAAGAAGTCAAGCAAAACAGGGACACGCAACGCACCTACGAATTACAGGCCAAACAGGACCCACTGACCAACCTGCCAAACCGGCGCGAGTTCCGCTACTCATTATTCAGGGAAATCTCTAATTCGCAGCGATACAA
>JBATHJ010000452.1:0-1614 GCA_049666625.1 Gammaproteobacteria bacterium
GGGCACCGGTTGCGGCGCAATTGCGATTGCGCTGGCACATGCGAGGCCAGGCTGGCAGCTTACCGCGACCGATGTTTCCAGTGCTGCGCTGGAAGTCGCCCGGCGCAACGCTGTTCGACATTCGTTGCATAACTTACGCATGTTACACAGTGACTGGTTTGAAAACCTCGGCAATCAACGCTTCGATGTTATTGTCAGCAACCCGCCCTATATCGCCGACACTGACCCACACCTCGCCCGGGGCGACATACGTTTTGAACCGCAGGGCGCATTGACGTCTGGCAAACGTGGACTGGATGACATTGTCTATTTGTGTGCCCATGCAGCACACCACCTGCAGCCGGCAGGCTGGTTTTTTTGCGAGCACGGATATGACCAGAAAACCGCTGTAAAACAGTGTTTAGAGCAAAACGGTTTCAGCACCATTGTGCAGCTTGATGACATCGCCGGTCAGCCACGCATTAGCGGCGGCCGCGTGTAGCCAGACATGACAAGTGCCTCGAAACTCGTTTCTCTGCACCAGGATCAACAAGTTGCATAATTCACTGGTAACAACGCAAACACAGACTGTCGGCAACAACCACACAGTTCTTGCGTTTATGTCTCAGCAGCGCTAGATTCAATGCATGCAAATTTGTCGTGATGTGATCAAAACCCGGGAACTGCAGTTTTTATCAAAACTGCCGGGCATTGATGAAGCCGAAAAAGCGCGGCGCCTGCTCAGCGGTGTAAAAGGTATCGAGCATGTCGAACAGACGCACCCGGGGCGTTTAAGCCTGCGTTACGATGTGCGCCAGCTGACCCTGCAAATGATCGAGTCAGCCTTGCGCGATGTTGGTTTCTTTCTCGATAACAGCCTGGTAACAAGAATACGACGCAGCCTGTTTGCCTATTGCGAAGAAGCCCAGCGCGCCAGCCTGGGCCTTGAGCAAGATTCAGAGCATGTCATGCTTTCTCACCACGACAGTGCCACGCACGATCCCCGCCCGCATAACTGGCGCAACTACCTTTAAAACAAGTTGGCAGTTATCAATTGGCAGTTTGCAGCCAAAGACCTGTTGAAATTTTTTACTGCCAACTGATAACTGATAACTGATAACTGATAACTGCCAACTTTATAAGCCCAGCTCTTGTAAAATCACCGCGTATGGATGACTCACAACTTTTACGCTACAACCGCCACATCATGCTGCCTCAAATCAGCATAGAAGGTCAGCAGCGCCTGCTGGATGCACATGTACTTATCATGGGACTGGGCGGACTGGGTTCACCGGCTGCGATGTATCTCGCCTCGGCAGGCGTGGGCACGATTACCCTGGTGGATGATGACAAGGTCGAGATTACTAACCTGCAACGCCAGATCGTGCATCGCACTGCGAATATTGGCGCCGCCAAGGTCGACTCGGCGCGCGATAACCTGCTTGCACTCAATCCACAGGTGCAGATCAACTGCATTCGCCAGCGTTTGAATACGCCTGATCTCGAACACGCCGTCAGTAACGCCGCTGTTGTGATCGATGCCACCGACAATTTTGAATCTCGTTATGCCATCAATGCCGCCTGCGTAAAGCAGCAAACAGCACTGGTCTCGGGCGCCGCGATTCGCTTTGAAGG
>JBATHJ010000453.1:0-2033 GCA_049666625.1 Gammaproteobacteria bacterium
ATTAAGAGGCGTACACGCATATAATGTTAATGATGAGGAATCGAACTACTTTGATATATATCAAGATCAGGATGTGAACAGTTTTTCCAGAGCAATTGTTCAGTCAAACATTGCTACCAAAAGAATAACCAGAAGCGACAATTTGACTGGATAAATCAGGAATATTTTACACTTGATGCAAATAACGGGGTCAGAGAACAATTAACTCTAATATTAGAAACAATTGTTCACTGGCCTCTATTAATTACAATTGTACAAAAATCAGCTTCTATTTAACAAAATTCACCTGAAACTAAACAACAGATTAACCTGAATTCACGTTCTAACTTGTAAAGCAATGGATGGCTTTATTTGTTTACCAGTTGATTTCAATGAAATGGTGGCTGTATACTTTTTGACTCGCAGCTTGTATCAGGGCTTTTGATTTATTGTGACAACACCTTTTTCAAGGGGGATACGGATATGCGCACGCATCTGACACTATGGCTACTGATTTCACTAATATCAACAACTACCGGGGCCTGGGCTACATTTAGCAGCATCTACGTTTTCGGTGACAGTCTTTCTGATAACGGCACGGCAGCTGACTTTTCTAACATCGATTTCCCGTCTCCCTATTCCAGCATTCCTGCGCAGGACATAAATCGCGTATCCAACGGTCCACTGGCGGTCGAGGTTCTGGCAAGCCAGCTCGGCCTGCCTCTCAATCCTTCGCTATTTGCAACTTCGATACCCGCGGCTGGCACCAACTATGCAGTCGCTGGTGCGAGTGCCGGGGGTATAGACCTCGGTGATCTCGGCAGCCAGCTCACGGCATTTCAAGCCAATCACCCCGGCGGGGCGCCGATGGATGCACTCTACGTGTTATTCATCGGAGGTAACGACGTACGCAGCATTAGCGATGTGGTCGACGATGCAGTAGCTGCTCTCTCTATCGCCGCCGCCACCCAGGCCGTGGAGACGACACTCAACAGCCTGATCGATGCCGGTGCGCAAAGCATCCTGGTGCCTAATGTTTTCGACATCGGCCTGATCCCGGAGGCCGCCGCCAATCAAGCGCTCGCCACCCAGCGTAGCCTGGAGTACAACACAGCACTGGCGACAACCTTGGCAGGCGTAGAAGGCAATCAGGGCATCAATCTGTTTGAGTACGATTTGTTTGGCTTCAGCCAGCGCATGGTCGCCGACCCGCTTTCTTTCGGCCTTACTAACGTTAGCGATGCCTGCACCACTGGCCTGCTGTTTCCGGTTTTCCTCGGCAGTTGCGACGCCTCTTTGATCAACCAGTACGCCTTCATCGATGACATCCATCCGACGGCAAACATCCATAATATTCTTGGCAACGAGCTACTTAACGCGATCCCTGTGCCCGCGGCACTGCCACTATTTGTATCTGGTCTGTTGATGCTAGGAGCCTGGTCTCGCCGTCGTCACTGAACGAAGAAACAGAATTGATATCAGAATCTGAAGGAAATAAGGTGACGGAGATATATAACAATGAACAATTATTGGTTAAAAGAATATTATCTCCGTCGCCTGTTTCACGCCTTTTTCAGCAAAGCGTACTCCCTTACCCTGCTGCGCATGACTCCTCAATCCGTTTTCGTCTGATCCGCCGGCGTCTGACTCAGTACCTTCTTACCTGTAAACATGGCGGAAATAAGGTTGCCGCCTTCGCTCAACTCAGTTTTAACGACTGCCAGAATATGAAGCAGAATTAGCCCAAGCAGCGCAAAGAAGTTGTATTCATGGACAGTAATAAAAGGCTGGCGGAAAGCACGCATTGCTTCGTAGGCGACCGGATCATACGTCTCCTTCGCGTAGGGCGCGAGCGTTGCCGGGTCAACCCCTGAAGCTGCTATCCAACTCGCAATCCACGAACCGACAGGGGGATAGAATAAATCGGTACCCGCCAATACCAGACCGGTGACGGCCTGGGTCAGCAGCAGGAAAAGCAGGAGAGTCACTGCGATACGGCCAAGTGGATTGTGCCCGAGGTACTGCCGCGTCCTTCCAGCTTTGAGATCAGAGAT
>JBATHJ010000454.1:0-2736 GCA_049666625.1 Gammaproteobacteria bacterium
TCACGGTCGCGTATATCGAGTTTTTGTTTCAGCTCGCGCCAGCGCAGCGCCAGTTGCTCGGCCTTGAGCTGACGCTCCTGGCCTTTGAATTCTTTATAACGCTCGGCGGCGCGGCTCTGGCGTTGCAGGTGCGACAGCTGCTTGTCGATTTCTTCGCGCAAGTCCTGCAGTCGATCGAGATTATCGCGGGTGTGGCGAATCCGGTTTTCAGTTTCGCGGCGGCGTTCCTTGTACTTCGAAATGCCGGCGGCTTCTTCGAGAAACACGCGCAGCTCTTCCGGCTTGGCTTCGATCAGGCGCGAGATCATGCCCTGCTCGATGATGGCATAGCTGCGCGGTCCCAGCCCGGTGCCGAGGAACAGGTCGGAGACATCGCGGCGGCGGCAACGGGTGCCGTTGAGAAAATATTTTGACTGGCCGTCTCGGCTGACCTGGCGTTTCACCGATATTTCGGCGTATTGCGCAAACTGGCCACCGGCCTTGCCGTCAGCATTGTCGAATTCCAGCTCCACCGTGGCCATGCTGACCGGTTTACGCGCCGATGAACCGTTGAAAATCACGTCGTCCATCGAGGCACCGCGCAGGTGCTTGGCTGAGGATTCGCCCATCACCCAGCGCACCGCGTCGATGACGTTCGATTTGCCGCAGCCGTTGGGGCCGACAACACCGGTGAGATTTCCGGGCAAATGAAGGGTGGTTGGATCGACAAAAGACTTGAAGCCGGCGAGTTTGATCTTGCTCAGGCGCATTGGTTTGAAGCATTTCCGGTGGATAAAAAAGTGCGCTCAGTATACATGAGCGAGGCTGAAAATCGACAGCGAATTCTGACCGTTGGATGCGTATAATTGCGTTTTTTTCTGCCCGAGTGAACCATGCCCAGCCAGCCTTCAAAACAACTGGAAATCTTTGATAATCCACAGCCTGCACGCGATTACACGATACGTATCAGCCTGCCCGAATTTACCTGCCTGTGCCCCAAAACCGGCCAGCCGGACTTCGCCACCCTTGAGTTAGAATACGTCCCAGAAAAGTCATGTATCGAATTGAAATCATTAAAAATGTATATCTGGTCATTCCGCGATGAAGGCGCCTTTCACGAGGCTGTGACCAACCAGATCCTGGAAGACCTGGTCGCCGCCTGCGCGCCCCGATTCATGCGCCTTAGCGCCGAATTCAATGTGCGTGGCGGCGTCTACACCAGCGTGATTGCTGAACACCGCGCACCCGGCTGGAGCGCGCCTGCCCCGGTACAACTCCCCTGAATACCGCTACCGGGGATGCGTCAGCGCCCCTGTTTCTCGGCATTGACCTCGGCACTTCAGGTGTGCGCGGCAGTATCATTAACCAGGCCGGTGACGAGATCGCCGCATTTGCCGTCGCTTCCCCGCCGGCGGCGATACACGGCAACCGCTGCGAACAGGATTCACAGGCCTGGTTGCGCGATGTACAGGCATGTATCAACGGTCTGCGCACCCGGGCCGACCTGCAAACACTGGCAGCGATTGCCATCGCTGGCACCTCCAGCAGTGTGTTGCTATGTTCCGAAGATGGCATACCGCTGACACCGGCGTTAATGTACAACGATGCACGCGCCACAGCACAGGCTGAGCGCATACAACAAACAGCACCCGTGGACTGTGGCGCGCACGGCGCCAGCAGCACGCTGGCAAAACTGCTGTATTTTCGCGACACCTTGCCGAAGCTCGCCTTCAACCATGTCTGTCACCAGGCTGATTATGTATCTGCATGGTTGAGCGGCCGCTACGGTGTTTCGGATGAAAATAACTGCCTCAAGCTTGGCTACGATTCAATCGCGCAGGAATGGCCCGGCTGGCTGCAGGCGCTCGACATTGACAGCAGCACACTGCCCGAGGTGGTTGCACCGGGCACTGCCCTCGGTAAAATCCTGCCACAACAGGCAGAGCACTTCGGTATTAATAAAGAATGCCAGCTTGTCAGCGGCACCACCGACAGCATTGCCGCCTTAATCGCCACCGGTGCGCACGAGCTGGGTGATGCCGTGACCGCGCTTGGCAGCACGCTGGTGCTAAAACTGGTGTCCCGGGCCCCGGTGTTTTCTGCGCAATACGGTATTTACAGTCACAGGCTCGGTAAACACTGGCTGGTGGGCGGTGCATCCAACACCGGGGGACGCGTGTTGCGCGAATTTTTTTCTCAGCAGCAGCTTGATCAGATGACAACGAAGCTGCAGCCCGATATTTCCACCGGGCTGGATTATTACCCACTGGTGTCAGCCGGCGAACGTTTCCCGGTATGCGATCCACAAAAACAGCCACGACTCGACCCAAGGCCCGATGACGATACCCGGTTCTTTCAGGCCATGCTGGAGAGCATCGCCAATATAGAAGCAGACGGTTATGCAAAACTTCAGCAACTGGGCGCATCGCAAGTAAAACGTGTTTACACCACCGGTGGCGGCAGTAAAAATCCTGCGTGGTGTAAGATGCGCCAGCACAAACTTGGCGTTCCAGTGGTTCGCACTGCACACAGTGAAGCGAGTATGGGCGCAGCCATGCTAGCCAGGCAGGGCTGGCAGCAATAACGTTAATAAATACTTTTTCGCACTATCACACTACTTATTGCACGGAGTTTACGTGTTTTCATATTTCAAAGGTGCACTCGACTGTATTGCCGGCTTCGGCCTGATTTTTCGTTCGGGTCTGCGGCGGTTTGTGGTCATACCGCTGTTGATTAACATTGCCCTGTTCGGCACCG
>JBATHJ010000455.1:0-10869 GCA_049666625.1 Gammaproteobacteria bacterium
ATGCCCACCCTACCTCAATGCCAGTCTCAGCTTCATGTCGTGCGTAATCGTAGGGCGGGCACTGCCCGCCGTTTTTAAATGGTGGGCAATGCCCACCCTGCCTCAGCACCAGTCTCAGCTTCATGTCGTGCGCAACCGTAGGGCGGGCACTGCCCGCTGTTTTAAATGCTGGGCAACGCCCAACCAGCCCACGCACTTGAAATATGCCCAAACACCACCATATATGCTTATAATGTAACCTGGCTTGACCGCCAGATTATGTTTAGACACCAAAGTTTCAAAACACGGGGGCGACATGGCTTCGACGTGGGTAGCGAAACCGGAGGTGCATGCCGAGGGTGTAGATTTCCTCGTAAATCCATCTGCAAAAATATAGTTGCCAACGACGACAACTACGCTTTAGCAGCTTAAACCCCTGCGTAAAGCCCTCGGCCTGATGTGTGCTTATACGCTCAGATAACCGGGGTCGACTCATATAAGATCGCGATGAAGCATTTCCGGTGTGGATTCGTTAAAACTTATCCGGAATCGCCTTCAGTTTTCCCTGCCCGTTGGGTAGCTGCTGGCTAAACTTAAGAACGGGATAAGCATGTAGAGCCAAAGGCGGAGTACTTGCGGACGCGGGTTCGATTAACACAATGGTCGCCATGGGGAGTGATCCCCATTGGAAACAGAGAGCTCATACGGTGAACGCTACGGGACAGGGGTCCTACGCCAACGCCGTCCGGTGAATGGGAAACCAGTAAGCCGGCTAGAGACTCATAGGCTCCTAACAAGATTGACTGCAAAGACAATCATCATGGAGTACTAGGGTGACTTGTTGCCAGGGGGCAATATTTCACAACACGCTCTCCCCTGCCATCGCCATATCAAAGGCAATGACAGGTGAAGGAATAGTCCAGCCCTGGATGAAAATTCAGGAACAGCTGCCCCGCCGCCTCCACCAATATCACCCCGGTCAATCCTGACCGGGGTTTTTTATTTACATTCATTGCAGGGAAGCGAGAATGGCCGAGTATAAAAAAACCCGCAAGCTCAGAAACACAGATGCCGCCTATATTGCCGGACTTATTGATGGCGAAGGCAGCATCTCGTTAACACGTCGACACAAAAACGAAAATCGTCAGCTAGAAATCAGCATCAGCAATAACGATATGAAGTTATTGCATTACGTACGGGATGTTGCGGGCGCAGGTCGCATCGTCAACAAAAAAACATACTCAAAAAAACACAGCCCTGGTGCGAGCTATCTCATTAGCAACCGGCAGGCGCTGAACCTGTTACAACAGATAACCCCCTACCTGCTTACTTACAAAGCACAACGCGCAAAACTGGTGCTGGATAATTACCTGCGCCTGACACCACGCAATGGCAGGTATAGCGAAGATATGAAAATAGAAAGGGAGATGTTTGTTACACAGTTTCTGGCAGTAAAACCCGATTCAAATAAATAAAATAATCAAATATCCACAGATGAACGCAGATGAACACGGATAATTGATTGTTAAAACAGATCTGTGTGCCGCAGGCACACAAATAAAACATCTGTGTTCATCAGCGTTCATCCGTGGATAATTAATTTTTTATTAACTACAAGCCTAAATCATATTCCGCAACATCAACGCTTCCGGGTACGGCGCAAGATAGTGCTGGTTGCCGATGTACGGGTCCGGGTATATGCGCAGGTGGTGTTTGAGCAAGGTTAACGGCACCACGATCGGCAGCAGGCCGGTGCGGTATTTTTCCAGTGCATCGAGCAGTTCCTGTTTGTCCTGGCCTGTTAGCTTGTGTTTGAGATAGCCCATCACATGCATCAGCACATTGGTATGGCGCTTGCGCGTGGCGCGTTGTGACATGCAGTGCATCATGTTTTCCAGGTAGTGCCGGGCAACGGCTTCGAGGTTAGTGCGGTTGACGCTTGCAATATGGCGGCCGAGCTGGCGGTACATGGCTTCATTGTGTGCGAGCAACTGCAGCTTGTGGCGCTGGTGAAATTCCATCAGGCTGGCGACGCTGATACCGCGTGCGATCATCTGTTGCCAGCGATGATAGATGTATACCCGCTGGATAAAGTTTTCGCGCAGTACTGGATCATTCAGCCGGCCTTCTTCTTCCACCGGCAGCCACGGCATGGCCTGCATCAAAGTCGCGGCGAACAAACCGGCACCTTCTTTTTTCGGCACACCGTTGTGGTCGAAAATACGCACGCGTTCCATGCCGCACGAGGGTGACTGGCTTTTCAGAATATAGCCCGACAGGTCGTGCATGTTATCGACCGCGTTTTCCGACCAGGCAATCAGCCGCTCGGTCAGGTCGTTCTCGGGTGATTTTGAAACCACCATGCGAATACCCTCGGCCGTTTTCACCAGTCGCATCGCCGGTCGTGGCACGCCGAGGCCGATGGCGGCTTCCGGGCACACGGGGCGAAACTCGAACCAGGATGAAAGACTTTCCATAACATAATGATTTTTCTTGTGGCTGCCGTCGTGGCGTACAGGGTTTCCCAGAAGACAGCTACTGATACCGAGGGTGATTTTGTTCATACGCTGATGTTCCCGTTGGTTAGTTGTACATATTTTGTATAGATAGTATGCATTGTTGCAAGTGCGGTATCCATCTATGTGATTGTTATATATACGTATATAACGATTTCATAAATTTAACTGAAATATATTGTACAATTATTTAATTATATGTACAATGTTTTGCACAAGTATTATGAGCGCTGAAATAATGGAAACGAATAACAACAACCAGCAATACCCTATTCGCACTGTGTCCGAGGTCACGGGCGTCAATGCGGTCACGCTGCGCGCCTGGGAACGGCGTTATGGCCTGATCCAGCCGTTGCGCACACCCAAGGGGCATCGGTTGTACACCCAGGATGATATTTCACTGATCAACGACATCCAGCGGCGACTCGCAGAAGGCACCGCGATCAGCAAAATCGCGCGCGATATTTCAAACACCAGCGGCGATGACAACGACGCGCCTCTGGATATATGGGTACACTATCGCCAGCGCATGATCAGCGCGGTAGAAGCCTTTAATGAAAGCGGGCTGGATGCGATTTATAACGATGCCATGTCGCTCTACCCGGTCGACATTGTCACCCTGCGGCTGATCCTGCCGTTACTCGACGACCTGGGTGAGCGCTGGAAAACCCAGCCAGGCGGCGTCGCCGAAGAACATTTTTTCAGCGTTTACCTGCGCAATAAGCTGGGCGCGCGGTTTCATCATCAGAATTTACGCAACAACGGCCCCACGCTGATTGCCGCCTGTCTGCCCGGTGAACACCACGAATTCGGCCTGCTGCTGTTTGCGCTGATGGCCAACAGCAAGGGCTTTCGTATTATCCTGCTAGGTGCTGATCTTCCGGTGTATGAATTACATCACGTGGTCAGTAAAACGCAGTGCCAGGGCGTGGTGTTATCCGGCTCGGCCACGCTCGACTGTTCCAACATGCTGGCTGACATCGAGTTGCTCACCCGAGAACTCACTATCCCGGTTTTTGTCGGCGGTGATATCTCAGACTCATGCGTACAGAAATTAACTACGGCAAATGTCATTGCTCTCGAAAGCGGACTTGCGAACAGCGTGTCGACAGTTGCAAAGCAGTTGCATAAAAATACAAACCCGAACTTTTAGCAGGTGAATAGTATGAAACAGAATCTTGCAGTTGAACTCAGTGAAGCCGGTATTATTCCCGACAGCCTGATCAGGCACGGCATTCGTAAACTGTTGCGTCAGCGACTGGATGATATCAATGCATCCGATGTTGAAGCCATGAACACCATGCAGTCAGCATTCATCGAGCACATGAAGTCATCGGCGATTGCGCTGTTACCTGAAAAGGCCAATGAACAGCATTACGAAGTGCCGCAGGCGTTCTACCACTCGGTGCTGGGCCCGCACGCAAAATACAGCTGTTGTTACTGGGACCCGACAACGCGACACCTTGCACAGGCCGAACATAATGCGCTGCTGCTGACCTGTGAACATGCCGGTATTCAGGATGGCATGCAAATCCTGGAACTCGGTTGTGGCTGGGGATCACTGACACTGTGGATGGCCAACCATTACCCGAACAGCACGATCACCGCGGTGTCGAATTCTGCATCGCAGGGCGAACATATCCGTCACTGTGCCCGCATGCAGAAGCTGGACAATATCAATGTCATTACCGCTGATATGAATGATTACCAGGCCACGGGATCATACGATCGCATTGTGTCAGTAGAAATGATCGAGCACATGCGCAATTACCAGGCCCTGTTCGAACGCATTCACAGCTGGTTAAAACCGGATGGCCAGTTTTTCATGCACATTTTTGTGCACCGCAGTGTGCCCTACCCGTTTGAAGATAAAGATAACACCGACTGGATGAGCCGCTATTTTTTCTCCGGCGGCATGATGCCCAGTGATGATTTACCGCTGTTTTTCCAGGACCACATGAAACTGGAAAACCGCTGGCGCTGGAACGGCAGCCATTACCAGAAAACTGCTGAAGCCTGGTTACAAAACCTCGACGCTACGCGCGATGAACTATGGCCCGTGCTTGAAAGCACCTACGGCAAGGACTTTGCAAAACTCTGGTTTATGCGCTGGCGCATGTTCTTTCTCGCGGTATCAGAAATGTTTGGCTACCGCGACGGCAATGAATGGTTTGTCAGCCACTACCTGTTCAGCAAACGCGATGCGCAGAAGTAAACAATGTCTCTGATGATACAAAATTTTGTTTTATTCCAGCTCGGCTGGTTTGCCTGTGTGCTCGGCGGCGCGAATGCCGACTACGCCTGGCTGGGGTCATTAATTGTTGTCGCAATTATTGTGGTGCATTTGATACGTGCGTTGCGCCCGGCCGACGAGCTCATGCTGGTTATAGCATGCAGCCTCATCGGCACGTTCTGGGACAGCGCACTGACACTGGCCGGGCTGTATCAATTTAATGCTGGCGTGCTCATTAACGGCATGGCGCCGCACTGGCTGATTGCGATGTGGGCGCTGTTTGCCACCACGCTCAACGTGTCGATGAAATGGATGCATGAGCGCTACCTGCTGGCCGCGGTGTTCGGTGGCCTCGGTGGCCCGCTGGCGTATTTTGCCGGACACAAACTTGGCGCGGTCGATTTCAATCCGCCGCTTATCACCCTGGTGATTATTGGCATTGGCTGGAGCCTGATCATGCCCCTGCTGGTATATCTCACCCGGTTCTTTAACGGCTATCAGTCAGTGCCTGCAAATGCATTGAAGGCGGAAATATCATGAATGAGTTCTGGATCCTGTGGAGCGGCGGCCTGGCCGTGATGCTCGGCCTGGGTTTTGTTACCTGGCTGTACAGCCTGGTGAATGACGATGTCAGTATCGTCGACAGCCTGTGGTCGCTGATGTTTCTCGCCGGCGCACTGTATTATGCGAGCAGCGCGGACACGCTTAGTCCGACAGCAATACTGATGCTGGTCATGGTCAGCCTGTGGTCGCTGCGGCTTGCGCTGTTTTTAACCCTGCGCAACTGGGGCGAGCCCGAAGACCGGCGTTACCGCGAAATTCGCGCCAATAACGAACCCCACTTTCGTTTCAAAAGCCTTTATATCGTGTTCGGCCTGCAGGCGCTGCTGGCGTGGATTATTTCAGTGCCATTGTTGCCTGTTGCTGTCTCGTCGGCTGACATCGGCGTGATACAGATACTTGCCCTCTGCCTGTGGCTGCCGGGATTCCTCATGGAGTCGATTGCAGACCTGCAGCTGTATCGTTTCAAGTCGAACCCGGACAACACCGGCAAGGTGCTCGACAGCGGTTTGTGGCGTTATTCTCGCCATCCGAACTACTTCGGCGAAACCCTGGTGTGGTGGGGCTATTACCTGCTGGCAGTTTCAGTCGGTGCATGGTGGAGCGTGTTTGCGCCACTGCTGATGACTTTCCTGTTGCTTAAAGTATCCGGCGTGTCTTTGATGGAAAAAGATATCAGCGGTCGGCGCGCAGCCTACCGTGACTATATCGAATCGACCAACGCGTTTATTCCCGGCAAACCACGTAAATCCCGGCTCAATCCCGGTGGAGTGAACTAAATCATGTCCCTGCGTCAATATTCTTCGATAATTACTATGCTGGCGCTGTTGTTGATCAACAGCAGCCCTGCACGTGCGCTTGAATCCGCCCCTTCAACCGAGGTCTGGAACTTCAGGGTATTGCTCGACGATGACCCGATCGGGTATCACAAGTTTGAAATCAACCGTCAGCAGAACACCATTGATGTGCACTCCAGCGCGCAGTTCGATGTCACCTTTCTGTACATCCCGGTGTATTCATATCAACATGATGCACAGGAACAATGGCGCGATGGCTGCCTGGTCAATATCAATGCCAGCACCGATGACAACGGCGACATGTTCGCCGTCAGCAGCAAACAGCAGGCAAACAACCTGCTGGTGACAACGCAGGACAGCAGCGCCACGCTGGAAGGCTGTGTGCGCTCGTTTGCCTACTGGGACATCGGCCTGCTCAGCAGCAGCAAGTTGCTCAATGTACAAACCGGTGAATACGAAGCGGTCGAACTGACAGACCTGGGTGATGCGCGCCTGAAACTGGATGACCAGGAAGTTGCTGCGCGTCATTACCGGCTGATCGCCAAAGACGCGAAGATTGACCTGTGGTACACCCCTGAAAAACACTGGCTGGCACTCGAGAGCACCACCAGCAGCGGTGCGGTGTTACGTTACCTGCCACAGCCGGGCCAGAACAAACCAGGAGCAAAGCTATGAAAAAGCTTGTCTATGCAGCCTGCGCAGGCCTGTTGTCCGGCTGCAGTCATTATGCACCCATGCCCACTGTCGAGCGTGTCGAGCTGGAGCGTTTCATGGGCGACTGGTACGTGATTGCAAACATCCCGACGTTTCTCGAAACAACTGCGCATAACGCGGTTGAATCTTACGCGTTAAATGACGATGGCAGTATCGCCACCACGTTTACCTTTCTCGATGGCAGTTTTGAGGGTGAGCGAAAAACCTATCATCCCACCGGCTACATCACCAATACCGAAACCAATGCCACCTGGGGCATGCAGTTTATCTGGCCTTTCAAGGCGGATTACCGGATTGTGTATCTCGATGATAACTACTCGGTCACGGTGATTGCACGTGAAGCCCGCGACTATGTCTGGATCATGGCGCGCACGCCTGAAATATCGCCCGCCCAGTACAGCAAAATAGTTAAATTCGTGGAAAGCACCGGCTACGACATCACGCTGATACAGCGCGTTCCACAATGCTGGCCCGAGATCATGCAATCATGTGCACCCGAGGGAGATCCATTATGAAAATCGCCGTTATTGGTTCAGGCATTTCAGGCAATGTCGCCGCGTACCAGTTGAGCAAACAGCACGACGTGACGATGTACGAGGCAGGTGATTATGTCGGCGGCCATACCCAGACCCACGCTATCGACTATCGTGGTGAACACCATGCGATAGACACCGGGTTTATTGTATTTAACCATCGCACCTACCCTGAGTTTACCCGCCTGCTCAAGGAACTCGATGTTGAATCGCAGCCGACGACCATGAGTTTCAGTGTGAAGAACGAGAACACCGGGCTGGAATATAACGGCAACACGATAAACAGCATGTTTGCCCAGCGCAGCAACCTGTTCCGGCGCTCATTTTTGCGCATGGTGAAAGACATACTGCGTTTCAACCGTGAGGCGGTGCATTCGCTTGATCACCAGGACGGTGAACTTCCACTCGGCGAGTATCTTGACAAGCACAACTACAGCGAAGAGTTCAAGCATCAGTATATTATTCCCATGGGCGCAGCCATCTGGTCGACTGAACCGGCGTTGATGCGCGATTTCCCGGCGCGGTTTTTTATTCGCTTTTTTCACAACCACGGCCTGTTGACAGTAAATGACCGCCAGGTCTGGCATGTGATCAAGGGCGGATCAAAGCAGTATCTAAAACCTTTGACAAAACCGTTTCTCGACAAAATACGCATTCATACAAAAGTTAAAGAAATACGCCGTTTTCCACAGCATGTGGATATTGTCAGCCAGTACGGTGTCGAATCATACGATGCGGTGTTTATCGCCACGCACACTAACGAGGCATTACGCATGCTGGATGAACCCAGCCGGGCTGAACGTGAAGTATTGAGTGCAATCCCCTACCTCGCCAACGAGGCCGTTTTGCATACAGACAAATCGATATTACCGAAACGGCGCCTGGCGTGGGCGGCGTGGAATTACCATATTATGAAAAAGCAGCCAGAGAAAGTTGCTTTGACCTATAACATGAACATTCTGCAGGGATTACAGTCTGAAAATACATTCAATGTCACGCTGAATAACCCGGATGCTGTCGATCCAGCCAGCATCATTAAACATATAAATTACGAGCACCCGCTGTTTACGCCTGATTCTGTTATCGCTCAGTCGCGGCATAATGAGCTCAATGGGCAACAGCGCACCTGGTATTGCGGCGCCTACTGGCGCAATGGCTTCCATGAAGATGGCGTGGTCAGCGCAATGAATGCAGTCAAACATTTTAACGAGACGATACATGAAGAGCTGCATCTACGAAGGGCAAGTTAGGCATCGCCGGTTTACACCGGTGAACCACGCATTCGACTATCGAATGTACATGATGTACCTCGATCTGGATGAACTGCCCGTGCTGTTCAAACCGTTCTGGTTGTGGTCGTCAGAGCACTTCAACCTGGCGTGGTTTAAACGCTCTGACCATATGGGTGATGCAAATAAACCATTAATAGAGTGTGTGCGCGACAAAGTGCAGGCGCACACCGGCATCCGCCCCGAAGGCCCGGTCCGCTTACTGACGCACTGCCGCTATTTTGGCCACGGTTTCAACCCGGTGAGCTTTTATTATTGCTATGACAAAGATGACAGCCATGTCGAGCATATTGTTGCCGAAGTCAACAATACTCCGTGGGGCGAGCAATATTGCTATGTGCTGGCGGCCAATGATAATCTTAAAGCCACTGCGAACAATGATACGGCGCATTTGCAATACAAGCCGACAAAACAGTTTCACGTTTCGCCGTTCATGCCCATGAACATGAATTACGACTGGCGTTTTAACCAGCCCGATGAACGACTGACTGTGCACATGCAAAACTTTATCGATGACGAAAAGATTTTTGATGCCACGCTTGACCTGGCGTATCAGCCGATTGGCCACGCCAGCATGGCGCGGGTGTTACTAAAGTACCCGGTCATCACCCTGAAAGTGGTCGTGAGTATTTATTACCAGGCCTTATTACTGTTTCTTAAACGCGTGCCCTTTATTGATCATCCTGGCGCGCATTCTGACACTGACAAAAAACCGGTATCTACGAGGTAAACCATGAGTCGTTCAATTATCCCTTTAGCGATCGATCTGAACCAGGCACAGGATTCAGGCTGGCTAACGCAACTGGCGAGAAAACTCGTGCACAGGCAGCTGAGCAAGATCGAGGCCGGTGAAATCGTGGTACGTGAAAACCATGCCGAATATTACTTTGGCAAGGTAACGGAGGATTTCCCGGTGCGGGTGCACATCGATGTGGTCCATCCCAGCATGTACACCGATGTTCTGTTTGGCGGCAGCAGCGGTTCTGGCGAGGCTTATATCAAGGG
This sequence comes from Gammaproteobacteria bacterium, assembly GCA_049666625.1. Lineage (GTDB taxonomy): Bacteria > Pseudomonadota > Gammaproteobacteria > SZUA-229 > SZUA-229 > JASBSR01. The sequence continues at coordinate 9,628 of JBATHJ010000455.1, forward strand.
CAGCTGGAACTGTTCCGACCTGCTCGGCCTGGTACGTATATTTTTGCGTAACCGCAATGTACTCGATAGCATGGATTTCAGCCTGGCGCGTATCAAGGCACCGTTTCACAAGTTGTCACACCTGTTGCAGCGCAACACCCGGCTGGGCAGCAAGAAGAATATCAGTGCGCATTACGATATCGGCAATGACCTGTTCAAACTGTTTCTCGATAGCAAGATGATGTATTCCAGTGCCTATTATGAACACGATGACATGTCGCTGGACCAGGCCGCGGTTGCCAAGCTCGACCTGGTGTGCAAAAAACTCGATTTACACCCGGGTGACCATTTACTTGAAATCGGCACCGGCTGGGGCGGCCTTGCACTGCATGCGGCAAGAGAATATGGCTGTCACGTAACCACCACAACTATTTCCGACGAACAGTTCGCGCATGCCAGCGCGCTGGTAAAACAGCATGCGCTTGAAGATCGTATCACCGTACTCAAACAGGACTACCGCGATCTCAGCGGACAGTATGACAAACTGATTTCAATCGAAATGATCGAAGCCATTGGTCATCAGTACATGCCCGCCTATTTTGAAAAATGCGCCAGCCTGCTCAAACCCGATGGCATGATGCTGTTGCAGGCGATTACCATCCAGGACCAGTTGTACAAAACTGCGCTGAACGATGTAGATTTCATCAAAAAATTTATATTCCCCGGCGGCTTCCTGCCTTCGGTCACCGCGATGAGCGCAGCCATCTGCCGGCACAGCGACATGAAACTGTTTCACCTGCAGGATATCGGCCCGCATTATGCGCGCACTTTGCATGACTGGCACGACAGGTTTTTTTCTCGGCTGGATGAAATCCGCGCGCTGGGGTATCCCGATGAATTCATCCGTATGTGGGAATATTATTTCTGCTACTGCGAAGGCGGTTTTATTGAACGCGCTATCGGTACGGTACAAATTCTGCTGACCCGGCCGGAGAACCGGCGCCTGCCAGTTATCCTGTAGCTGCAGACTGCGGTTGCAAATGCTGGGTGATGCATAGCCCGTCTTGTCACACCATTCGCTGAAAATATAATCGTAGGGCGGGCACTGCCCGCCGTTTTAAATGGTGGGCAATGCCCACCCTACCTTGTTACATTGTTCGCTGAAAACATCACCGCAGGTCGGGCACTGCCCGCCGTTTTCAATGCCGGGCAATGCCCACCCTGCCTTGTTACATTGTTCGCTGAAAACATCACCGCAGGGCG
>JBATHJ010000456.1:0-1798 GCA_049666625.1 Gammaproteobacteria bacterium
AATATAGAAATAAAACAACCTCCGTGTCGCTATTTGTCCCTGATAAAAATCATCAACATGGGATGGGAGCGTGTAGGTTACCTGTCGACCAGTGCGGACGACATAAGAGTGCAACTGCTACAGGATTGCGCCAGCAAGCTGGATTTTAAACTAGTCAAGAATGTTATTACCGGTGATAACAGCCTGCCAGATGCCACTGACAGAATACTGCGCGACAGCGATATTCTGCTGGCATTACCGGATAACATAATATACAACCGACACTCAGTCAAAAATATCCTGCTCTCAGCCTATCGTCACAGGATTCCAGTCATCGGTTTTTCAGATAATTTTGTCAGGGCTGGTGCGCTGGCGAGCGTGTATTCCACTCCCGACCAGCTCGCCGAACAGGTGGTAGTGACTATCAGACGATATTTTGACAAGGACGTCAGCGGCATCAACATTAGCATTCCACCTGCCCACTACTCTGTAAGCATCAACTCCCAGGTCGCCAAGGCACTGGACATTGACCTTAAAAACAAAACACAGATTGAAGCGCTAATGCACCAACTGGAAGCGGCACAATGAAAAACTGGAGCATTCGAAAACAAATCATGGTACTGGCCCTGTTGCCTGCACTTTTTGTTGGTTTTTGCCTTGCGATTTACTTCACCTATACACAGCTCGAATATATTAGCGAGTCGTTACAAAAACACGGCGAGTCAATTGTTACCCAGATAGCCCCGTCTTCTGAATACGCAGTTTTCTCGGGCAATACCGATTTGCTTGTTCCCACATTGAGGAATGCACTCAAGGATCAGGACGTGGTAACTGTCATTATCAAGGACAAGGACAACAATATTCTTCTATCATTGACCGATGAAACCCCGCCCACGCAACAACATTCATTATGGAAAAACATCATTGAAACAAGGCTGCTCAATTTCAGGGCACCAATAACATCACAGGAAGTCGCAGTCGACGATTTTAACGAAGCCATGCTGCTCAGCTCGGTCAACCCCAACCCGATTAGAAACATCATCGGGTATGTTGAATTAATTGTGACGACACAATACAGCGACAATGAAAAATTCGAAAGCCTTAACAAGGGCATCATGCTTACCATTATGATCCTCATTGCAAGCTTTTTGCTTGCCATGCGTATCAGCAAGCAGATCGCCACCCCGGTCAGGCAGCTGACCGATACCGTCCGAAAAATTGCGTCGGGCGATTTCAAAACCCGCATCAACCAGGATGCCCCTGGCGAGCTGGGTACACTCGAATCTTACGTCAACACTATGGCCAGCGAACTGCAATCCTATCAGGGTGACATGGAAACACGCATCGACGATTTCACCCATGAGTTGCAACAGACACTGGAGGAACTTGAGATACGCAACGCGGAGCTGGATATAACGCGTTCAAATGCGCTCGCAGCAAACCGCGCAAAATCAGAATTTCTGGCCAACATGAGCCATGAAATAAGAACGCCCCTGGGTGGCATCATCGGTTTTTCAGAATTACTCGATAGCACTCAAATGGATGAGCAACAAAAGGACTATGTCTCGACGATACGGAAATCAGCGGGCAACCTGCTGAATATCATCGACGATATTCTCGATTTATCAAAAATCGAATCAGGTAAACTTGAAATCGCGCCCGTAGTATTCAATCTGCTGGATGTCATAGAAGAAGTGGTCGACCTCCTCAGCCCGGTTGCATACGAAAAAAATATAGAGCTCCTCTACGATCTCCACAAAGATGTCCCCAGGATCATAGAAGCCGACCCGGTTCGCATTCGACAGGTATTAATCAACCT
>JBATHJ010000457.1:0-2084 GCA_049666625.1 Gammaproteobacteria bacterium
GGACGCGCTTAACCAGTTCATGGAAAAATCCAGATCTGCGCCCTCGGATTTTTCGGCAGCAGACAAGGCCATCATGGAGAAGGCCGGCAAAACGCTGGCTGCCAACATGCCAGACCCCGGCATCAAGGTCGGTGAAAAAGCGCCTGACTTTAGTTTGAAAAATGCTTTTGGCAAAACCATCACCCTCAAAGACGAACTCAAAAAAGGCCCGGTCATACTGGTATTCTATCGCGGCGCCTGGTGCCCGTTTTGCAACCTGCACCTGCACGTGTTGCAAAAAAACCTGCCCGAGTTTGAAAAATACAACGCACAGCTAATCACTGTCACACCACAAAAGCCGGACAGATCAGCCGGGCAGATCAAAAAAGACGGCTACCCGTTCGAGGTCTTGAGCGATTTAGACAGCAAGGTGATGAAAGCCTACAAACTGTATTACGAAATGCCGAAAGACCTTGTCAGCGTTTATAAAAACCACGGACTGGACATAGAAGCTTTCAATGGCGCCGCCCGAAATGTATTACCCGTACCCGGCAGTTTTGTGATTGACACTGCTGGCGTGGTTCGCGCCATGCATGCCGAAACAGATTACAAACAACGTATGGAACCAGAAGCCATGATTAAAGCTTTGCAGGAGATCACGAAAGGCAAGCATTGAATTAATGCGAGCAGCTCAAGAGGTCGACACACAGAACCAGTTTATTGTTAGCTGAAAAAATGTGTTCTGACCTCTGGCCGTATTATGTGGAGATAAATCTGGAAGCAGAAGCGTTAGCCTTTGTGATCACTCTGCCTTCACCAGTTCAAACAACCGCATGTTTTCGAGTAGCTTCTCAACTATTTCTAAGATGGGCGCATCTTTCATTTCCAGGTCCAGCTTCCTGTTTATTTCCGTAACCGCCCGTGCTGCAACCTTGTAACCCAGGTGTCGATAGGCCTCGAACTGGTTTTCATCAAAGAACTGATCTGCCGTGGTTTCGTGTGGAAAATCTTTATTACAGTCAGCATACTGGCGTATGTCCGGCCATTCATCACCGGTCATTGATGCCTTTAGATATATGATGACACCATCGGCTTTGCTATCTCCTTCGATATACTGAATACGACCCACACCACCAAGGGCACCGCAATAACGGCTTTTCTTTTTACGATGCATCGCTTCAAAATTATCGAAGCGGACATTCACACCAAAATCTATCCAGCACTTGCGCACCATGTTTGCCAGGTCTTCGAACTGGTGTTCTGGATCGCAGCCAGCGTCAGTCACCACAATCAAGCGGCAGCGCCGACGAACCAGTTCATACACACCAAGGTTTTCAAAATGCCCGCCGTCAGTCAGGTTGATCCAGTCAGACTGGGCGTTAGCTGATCCGGTGAGCTCTGAAATAATAGGTTGCGCGGCGAAACGCGGACTTCTTTGCTGCCAGACAGTATTATCCTCACCAACGGGATCCGGATTTCCACACCAGCGTCCGAGCCTGAGATTGAATGCAGTCATCAAAGCCGCGACCGCCGCCGAGGTGTGATAACCCATATTCGGGCTTGCCGCGGCACCGGATACTGCCACCCATGTACCCAGGCTGCGCCCCTTTGCATACTGCCGGGTTGGACGGTAAGTCCCCAGTTTTTTACCCTGGCTGCTGATCGTCTCGTAGCCTGACCAGCATGGCGTGAAGCTGAAAGATGCTGCCCGGCGTGTCTGCCATGCCAGGTCGTCACCACCTGTCATGTTGATCGCAGTGTTGATGATGTGAACAGGTCTTTGTTGTGCAAGATCCGCAAACTGCGGATCGTCATCGATATCAAAACCAGTGAAAGGATTGGGTTCACGTTTGCCGGCGCGCGATGCTCCCAGGTAGGCACGCGCCAGTCGATTGCTATACAGGGCATGCATGGAAAACATATTGATATCGAGACGCAGGGCTATCGCCACAAATAATGCGCCCATACAAGCGAACGCAAACAGCGTACCCAGCACAGGCAGTTCATGCAATTGCTGCAGAATGAAAAACACGGCGATAGAAAAATTATTCTCAGTCGGCTTCACATAACCTGCATCTGTAAGCACTGCCAGAAGTATAACTTGC
>JBATHJ010000458.1:0-2363 GCA_049666625.1 Gammaproteobacteria bacterium
CAACACCATGTTGCCTGTCTTCTCTGAGAATATCACGCTTGAACGCGGTTTCGTCAATCTTCGCGCCCAGGTGTTCGGCAATGATGCGCAGGTCAAGTTCCGCATTTTCAACGCATGAGGTCCCGCCGGGTGATGGCGTCATGTTGAAAATAGCACCGATACCGGAGTTGATTTTGGCTTCGCCCATAAGTAACTTGCCGTCGTTCTTGTCGATTAATTGCGGACGTATGCCGCCGACATGGTGTGCGAAACTCAGGTCACTAATTTTTAAAGAAGGTACGATCTTACGCGCATCTTTCAGGAACAGGACCTTACGAATCAGCGGAATTTCAAACAGCATATTTTTCAGCATGTAGTTCCTGATATCACTGACCTTGAGCAGGTCCCATAATGCTTTCGCGACTTTGCGATCAAACTGAAATACGCGAAAAAAATCCGGCAGGGTGCTGAGGTTGTAGCGTTCGAGAATGGGTAGTACCAGGGCAGTCGGGCCGAAACGGGTTTTGCCCGGCACCAGTACATCCGGATCACCGTGGATCGCGGCGAAAGGCAGGGCATCGTTCTGCACGGTGTACACCTTGCCGTTGAGTACGTGCGGTGTGAAATAGTAACTGCCGGCGACGGGCAGGCAGGAATAGTGCAGGCCGTAACCAAGATCGTGCGCAAGTTTAAGGCTGTGGCCGCCGGCACATACTACGAGTGATCGCGTCTGGTAGCAGGTGTTGCGGGTCTCGACCTTGAACAGGTCTTTCTCGATGGTAATGTGCAGCACTTCTTCATTGTAATGTATGCGCACGCGTTTGTTTTCGACAAAGCCGGCCTGGCGGACAAATGAACGGCTCAGGGCTTCGTAATTGACCGCGGTATACTCATCAGTGGAACCAAGTGCGACAATTTCGTCTTCGCGAAATTTGCCGTTCTTCATTGCGACTTCGGGTTCAATCCTGGCGATGTCTTTTTTTTCTAGCAGGCGCAGTTGCGGGTAATGCTGTTTGAACACCTCGTATCTTTTTCGCAGGTAACGGCATTCTTTATCGCCTATACCGAGCACCATTTTGGGGTATTTAAAAATAATGTGATGGCTGTCAGGCTGGCTGGCGGCGTAATTCTCCAGCATGCATGCAGCACGTTTTACCTTGAGGGCTTTGTCGAGCGAGTAATTGGTTTCGATATCACCGCGGTGCAGGGTCTGGCTGTTGTTGCTTGATAGTGAATTCACCCGCGCAGGCGCGGCGTATTTTTCGATCAGCCCGATGTGTTCTATGTCACTGTATTTTGCGGCGAGATAGAACAGCGCGGAGCCGGTCACTCCGCTACCGATGATTAACAGGTCAAACTGGCTGGACGACGACATAATGCAATGAATAATGAGTAGTGAATAATGAATAGTGCAAAATATATGTTATCGCTAGAGCAGCTTTGAGCGCATCACCATCATTTTTTCGATTTGCATGTCCTTGAATGTATGCGGGATGCCGCCGACGCCGTGACCGGAATGCTTGAGACCAGCGAACGGCATCCAGTCAACCCGGAACGCGGTATGGTCGTTGACCATGATGGCGGAACCGTTGAGATGTTTGAATGCATACAGGCAGGTGTTGATGTTTGTAGAGAACACCGAGGCCTGGAATGAAACATCGAGTGCGTTTGCGCGCCTGATTGCATCGTCAATATTGTCGTATTCGTAGACCTGGATCACGGGGCCGAATATTTCATTGCGCGAAATGGTGGCATCATCGGGTGCATTGAAAAGTACCGTAGGCTGGTAAGTGCTGGCGGTAATATTTTTTCCACCACAGATTAATTCCGCCCCTTCCTGCACAGCTTCGCTTACCCAGGCGTGAATGCGATCGGTTTCCGATTCGCGAATCAGCGGGCCAACATCGGTATCCGGCAGGGTAGGGTCGCCTACTTTCATCTTGTTGCCGATGTCAGCGAGTCGTTCTGCCAGCTGGCGCGCGATCGAGCGATGTGCGTAAACCCGTTGCACGGAAACACAGACCTGGCCGGCGTGATAAAAACCTGCTTTCGCGAGTAACGGGATAGCGTCTTCAAGATCGGCATCTTCTGCGACAATCACCGGTGCGACACCGCCGTGCTCGAGTGCGCAGCGCGCTCCCGGTGCAAGTTGCGAGCGCAGCATCCAGCCGACTTTTGCGCTGCCGATAAAGCTGACAAAACCCACGCGTGCTTCAGTCACCAGCCGGGTCGCGGCTTCGCGTGTATCAGTGACGATGCCCTGCGCCCAGCCAGCGGGCAGGCCGGCTTCATGCAGTATATTGAGCAGTCGGAAACACGAGAGTGGCGTATCGCCCGCCGGTTTGATAATGACCGGGCAGCCCGCGGCAATGGCGGGCCCCACC
>JBATHJ010000459.1:0-2668 GCA_049666625.1 Gammaproteobacteria bacterium
TTTCCTACAAAAAAAGCCGGCCCCCGTGACGGACGCCGGCTTTTCATTTAACCCATTACCTGTAGTGTCTTACTGTTTCATATTGGCAATCGATGACGCCAGCTCGTCCTGGCCTTTCTGGGCCTTGAACTGCTGCCACAGTGCCCTGTCATTATTCATGCTGGTACGCAGCGCCTGTTCAGCTGCCGCCGCGGTTGCACCGCCATCCATGCCGAGTAATACATAGAGCGTACCGTTCGGGCTGGTTCTGGTTTTGAATACCTTGGTGCCTACCAGGGTCTGGTCAGTTATCTGCTTGGTGACCGAGGTATTCACCTTGTCTACAGTCTCGCTGTCAGCCGCACCGGTCGTTTCAGCATATTGCTTGACCATGTTCTGCACCTGCACTTTCATGCGTTGTGCGAGTTGAACACGTGCGTCCGTGGCCGCCATGTTTTTCATGAAACCGTGACCAGCTGCAGACTTGTCCGCCGATCCAACAGCTGATACGGCAATACCGTCTACTGGCTCATCACAGACCCAGCCTGGTGCTGAAGTATCCGTCGCGTCAGGGAATACGCAGTCAGGGGCAGCCTGCTTGACATCGTTGCCGCCGCAGGCAGTCAACAGTACCGCCAGCGAAATACCACCTGCAAGCTTGACGTTGTTTTTCATGTTCATATCCATCCTCTTCAGTTAATTATTTGTTATCTTTCTGATCTATATGCGGAATATTCATCAATGTATATACCAGGAACCTAATCGTATTCAAATCCTGCGCCCAAGTCTAATGTAAATTACACCAGGGTCTGTTAATCAATTCACAGTTCACGCCCGGTTTAGACCAGAACCCGGCGCCCCGACCTAACTATGTGATTTAATTCATACTATTCGATAGCATTAAATATTCTGTCAGTTCAGCGAGCAATTTAAAACATGCAAAAAAAACGGGGCATGCGCCCCGTTTTTTGATGTTTGCCTGTAGCCGTGCTTATTTTGCACTTTCCTGCGCGACCAGAAAATCAACTACCTCGAGCATTTTCTCGTAGGTGCCGGCCATGCTGCCCGTGGTCATATACTTGCCATTAATAATCACCGTTGGTACGCCGGTAATATTGTAGGTTGACTGCCTGCTGATGGCCTTGCGCAGGCTACCGTCGACTGCAAACGAGTTATAGGCATCAGTAAATGCTTGCTTATCAATGCCGTTTCTAACCAGAAAACCTGTCATGTCATCCAGCGTATTCAGCTGTTTCCTGTTTTTATGTATCTGTTCAAATATCTTGATATGCATCTGTTCAAGTTTGCCCATCTGCTCCAGCGCATAATAGGTTCTGCCCTGAACTTTCCAGTCAGGACGAAACACTGCCGGGACCCTGACAAATTCGACATTGGCGGGCTTCGTCTCAACCCACTTACTGATGAACGGCTCAAAGCTGTAGCAATGCGGGCAGCCGTACCAGAAAAATTCCAGTACTTCGACCGTGTCGCCTGACGCCGCGGTCGGCTGAGGTACGGCCATGTATTCCTTGCCTTCGGTAAATTTTGCAGCATTACTCACGCCGGCAGACATGCCGATAGTCGATAACACCAGCACCAGGGGCAATAAAATTTTTCGCATTGTTTTCTCCAGTGGTCTCGGGCCGTTCATGGCACGATTCTGTCTATATTAATACTGATAACATCTTTCGCCGAATTTACATCATTGACCGGGTACTCGCCAATATAGTCGCCGCTTTGCGCAATCGCAGAGCCAGATCGGCTGATACGCGCAGCTACTATGACACTGGGGAACGCACTCAGGTTCATTCCATCTATCATTGCCATGCTGTCATCAAGCGTAACACTTGTCGGTAACGCGGCGAGGCTAAGGCGCTGCACGGCCAGCGGCATTTTCGGGCCCTGTGCAGCTTTTGCGTAGACAAACACGACATCACCCGGACTGAATTTTTCACGCGCCTCATCACTGACACTGACATTCACCTTGAGTGTTGCACCTGCAGCGGTAGCCGGTTGTGCCGACGCAGAGCTGCCTGCATTCGCCTGCAGCAAGACGGCCACGTCTGGCACATCTTCACCGCGCGCGACAAGTTCTTCGCGCGCTTTATCAATATAAAAACGGATCGATTTGTTTACCTCGGCATCTTCCTGTGCAATTGATGAAAGACGTGACAGCTGCTCAATGCTTTCGCGATAATTACCGTGCTGAAATTCAGCCACACCTGCAAACCACAATACATTGACGTCATTGGGTTCGAGCTCACTGGCACGCATCACCAGGTCGCGCGCTTCATCATTAAACACCTGGCCATTCGACAGCGCGAGTGCTTCAGCTTTTTCAAGCATGAACTGGGCGCTCGGCTCCAGTTCGATTGCACGTGTGAACGCCTGGGCCGCCTCATCGTAGCGTCTCAAATGTTTATACGCGCGTCCCAGCATGCTCCATTCTTTCACGCCGGCATCATTCTGCTGCACGAACTGCTCGAGCTTCAGTGTCATCTCTTCGACGGACGGCACTGCCTGCTGTTGTCCCTGCTGCGCCATTTGTTGTGCCTGGGGTGCAGTAGGCGCCTGTTGATTGGCTGCATGCATACCGATCTGCATATACAGCAGCATCGAAAATGCTGGAACGAACACGGCGACTGAGAGCGCCAGCGCCGGGTGCCTGATCATGCGCATGGCATAATGC
>JBATHJ010000460.1:0-4242 GCA_049666625.1 Gammaproteobacteria bacterium
CTTATAAACAGAACGCTTATTGCACCCATTTAGCAAGCAGCGCTTCCATTTGCTCATAATTGAATGGCTTGCTTATAAAATCGTCCATGCCGGATTCCAGGCAATTTTCCTTATCACCCGAAAGCGCATTTGCAGTCAGGGCAATAATGACCTGCCGCTCGCCGCTATCCGCTTCCTGGCGCCTGATATCGCGTGTCGCCTCGAAACCGTCTTTGACAGGCATCTGGCAATCCATCAACAGGACATCGTAATTATTATTTTTTGACATTTGCACTGCCTCTTCACCATTGACCGCGATATCGACACTGCATCCCATTATTTCCAGCATAGCCATGGCGACTTCACGATTCATGGCATTGTCCTCTGCCAGCAGTATTTTCTTCTGCGTGAGTTGTGTTTCATTGTTCGGATGCATATTGCTTTCCGTATCGTTATCACTGGCAAGCGCGACGGGTATCCTGAATGAAAATACCGAACCGGCAGCTGGTTCACTCTCGACAGTAATCTCGCCACCCATTAATTCAACCATGTTTTTAGAAATAGCCAGGCCCAGCCCGGACCCCCCGTATTGTCGCGTCATCGAAGTATCCGACTGTACGAATGCGTCAAATATTGCAGCTTGCTGATCATCATCGATACCTATACCGGTATCACGCACTTTGAATTCAAGCATCAGCCTGTTATCAGTTAAATCACTGGCACCCAGGCTGACATGGATTTCACCCTGCTCGGTAAATTTGATTGCATTGCCGACCAGGTTAACCAGCACCTGCGTCAGACGCGCGCTATCACCATTGACATTTCGCCTGGCATTCACAGGCACATCCTGTGTGAGCACCAGCCCCTTTGAAGTAGCCTGTTCACTCATAATGTTAATAACATCATCAACCAGCTCACCGACGTTAAAATTTCTGTGTTCCAGCACCAACTGGCCCGCTTCGATCTTGGAAAAGTCGAGGATATCGTTGATGATCATCAACAATAGCTCACCCGATTTACGGATCACCATGGCATAGTTTAGCTGGCTTTCTGATAAGTCCGTCCGCGCCAGCATGTCGGCCATACCAAGGACGCCATTCATAGGCGTGCGGATTTCGTGGCTCATGGTTGCCAAAAATTCACTTTTGGCCTGGCTCGCTTTCTCAGCGACTTCCTTGCTATGAATTGCCTCATCCATCGCCAGTTTTAAATCATGGGTGCGTCGTTCAACAGTTTGTTCCAGTTCTTCACGGTATACCCTGAGCCGATCATCACGTGATTGCACCTGGCCCAGCATATCATTGAAGCCTTGCGTGATAACGCCGATTTCATCGCTGGTTGTGACCGGAAGCCTGATATTAAAGTCATGCTCATTCGATACTTTTTTCATGCCCTCTACAAGGCTTTCTATCGGGCCTGTAATGTGTTTATGCATATTGCGTGAAAACCTGGACACACCCAGCATAATAACAATCCAGATAACCACGATAATGAAAAGATGCTGTAACACCGCAATGTATAGCTGTGACTGTGTCGCCTCGATAAACAAGTAGGCAATTATTGTATTTTCAAAATAAACAGGTTTGAGAACATCTATGAATGAAAATGTAGTGCGGTAGCTCAGCACACCAGATTTCGATGCGCTGATACGCCAGTCCTGATCTTCTACAATAATTTCTCTCGTCGCCTCATCCATGGGCGTTGATACATATTCTTCCCAGTCTGGCGTGTAAATAACCGCGGCGGAAATCATCGGTTCCTGCTGTAAAGTCTCGAGCATCTCAGCCACAGCATTTGTATCATCAAATACAATGGCTGCGGTTACATTGTTGCCAATCAGCTCAGCGAGTGCCGATACCTGGCGGACCATGCTCTGGCGATAGGCGAGTATATCCAGCAAAATAAAAGCGATGGCAGCGACAAGCAAAGATGTGCCGCTGACAATCTTGATCATGTACTTCAGTTTGTTTGCAATGCTTCGATCAGTCATTACGTAATGTCGCTTTTCATTATGGTGAAAGGCATACATACCCGGTAACGTGACAAATTTCCATGCCAAACTGGCATGGGCTCATGGAATAAAGGTAGCCAAAAGTATCAAATACCCCCAGCATCATAGTCGGCATTCGCGATGAAATCTTAATCTGCCAGATCAACAGTATGAAGCCGACTGAATAGCCGACTGGAAGAATCACCCAGCACCTTACCTGGCACTGGGACAGGTGAACAGGCCTGGATTATTGTTTTCTACCCAGGTGCTCCACTCGAATACGCGCAACGCTATCGACAATCTCCTTGAAGCTTTCGACTTCAGCCAGCGCCGCATTCATATTGCTTTCTTTTACTTTCTGCGTGAGCAGTACAAGATGCACCTTGTCGACGCCTTCTTCCGGCTCCTTTTGCAGTACCGCTTCGATGCTGATGTTGTACTTGGCAAAGACTTCGGAAACTTCGGCCAGCACGCCCGGCTTGTCCAGCGCGGTCATGCGCAGATAACAGGCGGTGTCTATCTCTTCGACTGGCATCACCGGGACCGTCGACATGCAGTCTGACTGGAACCCCAGCATGGGGACTTTTTGCGAGACCGGCGCATCCAGCGTGCGCACGGTATCGATAATGTCGGCCACCACTGCGGACGCCGTGGGTTCGGCACCCGCACCTGCACCGTAATAAAGTGTCGGCCCGACCGCATCGCCCTGAACCAGCACTGCATTCATCACGCCATCGACATTGGCAATCAGGCGTTTTTTGGGGATCAGCGTCGGGTGCACCCGCAACTCGATGCCGTCCGCGGTTTTACGCGCGATACCCAGGTGCTTGATGGCATAGCCGAGCTCCTGCGCATAATTTACATCGTCAGTGGTGATCTTGCTGATGCCCTCGGTGTAGCACTTGTCAAACTGCAGCTCGATCCCGAATGCGATCGACGCCAGGATGGTGAGCTTGTGCGCGGCGTCGATACCTTCGACATCAAAAGTGGGATCGGCTTCAGCATAGCCCAGTGCCTGCGCTTCTTTCAGCACATCATCAAACGCTCTGCCCTTGTCGCGCATTTCAGTCAGGATGAAATTGCCGGTGCCGTTGATAATGCCGGCAATCCACTGCACCCGGTTGCCGGCCAGGCCTTCGCGCAGCGCCTTGATAATCGGGATCCCGCCCGCGACCGCGGCTTCATACGCCACGTTCACGCCTTTGGCGTTCGCCGCCTGGAAAATTTCTGTGCCGTGGGTGGCGATCAGCGCCTTGTTGGCAGTGACCACGTGCTTGCCGTTGGCAATCGCCCGCATCACCAGGTCTTTCGCCAGGGTATAGCCGCCGATGAGTTCGACCACGATCTGCACCTCGGGATCATTCACCACTTCGAAGGCGTCTTCGGTCAGTTTCACCTTGCTGGCATCCAGTATTGTCTGGCTGGCAATACCGAGACCGGCGGCGTGGGAAATTTCAATGCCACGACCGAGCTTGCAGCGAATTTCCTCTGCGTTGCGCACTAACACGGTGGCAGTGCCACCCCCAACAGTACCCAGGCCCAGAAGGCCGACTTTGACAGCTTGCAATGAAAATCTCCCGTCTGACTTACACGATAAAGCCGCGAATTCTACTGCAATCCACCCACGCGCGCGACTCACGTATAATGTCGGGCAACACCCACAGGCAATATGCAATCTGATGAAATTCAGCGAAGACAATCTCGGTGAAGGCTATTACATCACCGCCTATGACACCGGCCGCATCCTGGTCAACGGCCGCGGTTTCGAACAAAGCTTTATCCTTGCCCCCGATGCGCTGCTGGAAAGCTGGGCCGTGGGCGATATCTCGCAACTGGCAGCGTCCCATTTCGAGCCCATCCTGGCGCTCAAACCCGAGCTGGTATTACTCGGCACCGGCACCACGCTGCGTTTCCCCGAGGTGGCCTGCTATGCCCAGATCATCAACCTCGGCATCGGCGTCGAAGTCATGGACACCGGCGCCGCCTGCCGCACCTACAACATCCTCATGGGCGAAGGCCGCAGGGTGGTCGCGGGGTTGATTTTGTAGGGTGCTGACAAGATTAAAGGCAGGGCGCAACCGCAGAGGCGCAGAGGACGCCGAGAAAAGATTATTGATGTTTAAAAACAATTGACCGCAAAGACGCAAAGGGCGCAAAGGGCGCAAAGGAAAACTTTCTGGTTATAAACAAGATGTAATACCTCTGAGGCAGGCTGACATGCCAGGTGTATTTTTTAGTATCCTGCTGTGAATTATTTATTAAGTATTTAATAC
>JBATHJ010000461.1:0-9120 GCA_049666625.1 Gammaproteobacteria bacterium
GTCGAAGGCAGGCAGGTCAATGTGCGCGTGCTGGAGGACAGTGTGGTTGCGCAGCGCGAAACCCGCCGGGGCGTGCGCCAGCTGTTTATGAATGCGCTGTCCGAGCAGGTAAAACATTTGCGATCATCAATCCCCGATATACAAAACCTGTGTTTGAAGTACACCGACTTTGGCCGTTGCGAAGATCTTAAACAGGCCATGATCAATAGCGTGATTGACAACGTATTTCTGAGCGTACCTGTCAACACGCATGCAGAATTTATATCAAGGCTGGAGCAGGGCAAGAGTGAGTTGCACGACAGCATGGCAGAATGTAGCCAATTACTGACAACCATTCTGGATGAATACCGTGCGATTAAAAAAATGCTTAAAAAACCGTTGTTGAGCCAGCTCGATAGCGCGGCTGATATACAGCACCAGCTCAGGCACCTGTTCGTGAACAACTTCATTACCGACATCGATAAACAATGGTTGCAGCAATATCCGCGTTATCTGTCTGCTATCACCAGGCGGTTTGAGAAAGTCCAGGACAACCCGGGACGTGACCGGCAGTTAAGGCTGGCATTTGCTGAGCTGTGGGACGCCTATGAAAAACGGGACGCGGCCATGCGCAAGCAGCATATTATTTCTGAGCAGCTCAATCATTATCGCTGGATGCTGGAAGAGTACCGCGTTTCACTGTTCGCACAGGAACTTAAAACCCGGTTTCCCGTTTCCGAAAAAAGGCTGAAGACATACTGGAATGAAATTGCGGACGCCTGAATCGCGACCGTGACTGCAGCCCCGGTTTGATCAATGCAGCTGTATAATGTCTCTTTAAAATCTCCCCTGTATAATGTTTCTGGTCCCGCAGCCATCCACCTGGAGCAAGCACATGATCAGCATCGGTCATACATACGAACTAGAAGTAGTCGCTTCGGTCGATTTTGGTTTCTATCTCGATGCCGGTGAGCTGGACGAAGTCCTGTTGCCGATGAAATACGCGCCAGATAATTTGTCTGTGGGCGATGTTATCGAGGTGTTTCTCTACCTCGATGCCGACGCAAGGCCGATTGCCACCACCCAGGTCCCGCGTGCACAGGTGGGTGAGTTTGCTTATTTAACAGTAGTAGAGACGACAAGTGTCGGCGCATTTCTCGACTGGGGGCTTGATAAAGATCTACTGGTACCGTTTGGCGAACAACACCGGCCGATGGAAGCCGGGTGCGCTTACCTGGTGTATGTTCATATCAGCCGGGCCGATGGCCGCATAATCGGCTCGTCCAAAATCGACAAGTTTCTCGATGATGCGCGGCCGCATGATTTTAAAGCGCAACAGCAGGTAAACCTGATCATTGCCAACACTACCGAGCTGGGTTACAAGGCCATTATTAATCACAGCCACTGGGGCGTGCTGTATAAAGACGAGGTGTTCCAGCGGCTGAGTTTTGGCCAGTCGATACCGGGGTTTATTAAACGTGTTCGCGCTGACGGGAAAATCGATCTGAGCCTGCAGGGTGGCCAGGTCACACGTGACAAGGAAGCGCAAACTATCCTCGACTATTTGAAACGCAAAAACGGTTTTGCGCCAGTGCACGATAAATCAGACCCGCGTTTAATTTCGGAGTTGTTCGGTATGAGTAAAGGCGCGTTTAAAAAAGCCATCGGTGGTTTATACAAGCAAAGAATCATCACGATTGAGAAAGACGGTATCCGCCTTCATGATAATCAGGGTGCTTCAAATAAACCATGAAATACCCTGGCAACACGGTATTTGCCACCCAGGCCGATTATTTGAACATTGCACGATAAAAAGCGTTAATCTTTGTCATGCCTACCCAATAAAACTATAGAGGAAATAAATGGCCAAACCCAACTACGCATACGAAAAGCGTCAGCGAGATATCGCCAAACGCAAGAAGAAGGAAGACAAACGCAAAGCAAAGGAAGAAGCCAGGCAGCAGCCTGATACTGAAGATGTCCAGGACGATAATGCTCCCGAGCAGCCCGAATAATCGGTAAAAACGCCTTTTTTAGCATGCGTGGCCGCGTTCACTGATCTGTCGGATGTTTTTGCTGGCGCCTGCCTGTCGAGGTGCGCCTGTGAATATAAAAAACAAAAAGCATCAATTAGTTACTGGCCTGCAAACTGTTCTGCTGCCTCTGTCGATGCTGCTCTTTCCTCAGGCTTCAAAATCCAGCGCGGCAATAATCTTGTTCAGACGGCCCTGTTCACCACCTTCCTCGGACAAATCAGCATTGTTCGATTTGTCACTGGCTGCAGCCCTGATGCGATCAATATAAGCCTGGTTACAGTCGCTCACCGCCTGCTTGAGTTCGTTCAGCACAATTTCAATTTCCTCGGGTTTTCGAACCCAGGTTTCAATGTGCAGGCCTTTTGCGGGGTCAATTTTTGAAGTGTATTTTTTCTTTGAAACCAGGTGGTTGAAGTCGGCACACCAGTCCGCCGGCGCCTTGTGGATCAGCTCAAAATACAGGTTAATGTAGGGCGCCTTGAGTATACGCGGCGGGCGCGTCGGATCAATGCCGCAAATTCTGATGTCGCTAATGCCTTCCATAATTGTCTCGTGAATGGATTTTGGTGGGGGAGCGGGTTCAGCATACGCTATTCACTGGCCAGGAGCACCGGGTATTGTGAAATACGCCTCACCGGTCACGGGCCACAAACGTCGGTACAGGCGCCAGCTGTCGCTGTATAGCACTTCGCCTGGATGGGAGAATGTTTCCTGATTGATTGTCGTGCATCAACTACTGTATCTGGTTTGGTGCGAAAATTGCCCCGGTAGTCAGCCATAACTTTAACCATGGGGAGGTGGGAACCGTGAAACCAGTCATCACCGTTGAGTTTTCAGCACAGGCCGGAGGCCGCGAATTTAAAGAGGAAAGCGTGGCTTTCCATGCGCCGGAAGAGCTGTTTGAGTTTATTGCCCCGGGCGGCGGCTGTGATGCCATACCCGATGAAGTCGAAGAGATACAGATGGTGTTTCTGCAGCCAGCACATCCCAATACCAGCAACCCGATGGCCGATAAATCAGTCACGCTGGAGCTCGGCATGGTGTTTTTGACCGGGCCGCTGGCCGAGATTGTGCAGACGGCACAAATGATCATAGATCGGGCCGGGCGGGGCGAGCTGTCCGAGTCGTTTCTCAGGGTGATCAATGTTAAACTGTGAGGCTTGTATGTGCCGTCAGTCGCATACGTCACGTTAGCAGCCCGGCCAAAAGCACCATGCCCGGTATTATGCAGCCGGTTTTGAATCGCCTGCTTTACATTGTCGGCTTTCACTTATAGCGCAATGCATTGCTTCCGGTTCTCAGCGGTTGCCTGGCTGCACAAGCGTGGCAAGAAAATACTCAGATAGCATGTGACTTTTTGTCTGGGGCGGCGGTCTGAGTGTACGCTTGTAGCAACTTTATAGATGGCGTTGCGTTAACTGATTTGAGCCAGAACGCCATCGCTGATGCTTTCGAAGCATGGTCAGCAAAGATTGCTTATACGGACTTACTAACAACCTTAATAAATGAGAGAAAATATGAAAACAACAACAGGACTTTATGGCATTGGGCTGGCGCTTGCGCTGGCACTAATGGGTGGCTGCGCATCTCAACCAAAACTGACCCAGGACCAGATTATGAGTCAGTTTCCGCAGGTGGCGAGCCTGGATGCTGCGCTCAAATCTGCCAGAACCAAGGGCTCAGAAATGCTCGCGCCGGAAAGTTATGCCAGCGCCAACAAATCTTTGAAAGCAGCGGTCGACGCAGCCGAAAACAATAATGACAAGGAAGCCGAAGCTGAAGCGGCTAAAGGCCTGAAAATTGTCAACAAGCTCAACCGTGACACTGAAAGCAGCCGCGAGATCCTGTCGGATGTAATGGCAGCACGTGATCGCGCCTACGCGGCCGGTGTTGCCAGTCTGCAGAAAGAAAAAATTGTTGCCCTCGACGCTGACCTTAAAAACACCGCGACACTGGTCGAAGATGGCAAAATCGAAAAAGCCAAACAGACACGCCCGAGCTTGATGGCTGCTTATCAACAGCTTGAGCTGGCATCACTGAAACAGGGTACGGTTAACCTGGCAAAGTCGGCTATTGCAAATGCCAAGGAGCAGGGTGCGGATAAATATGCGCCCGTCACACTCAAACGTGCTGAAGAGCAAATGGCGCTGGCCACCACAATCCTGGATGCAGACCGTTCACAAACCGAAAAGGCTGAAATACACGCTAAAAAAGCCAAGTGGTACGCCGATCAAAGTGCCGGCATTACCGAAACTGTCAAAGACTTCGACCGTCGTGATTTCACCATGGAAGATGTAGTTCTCTGGCATCAGCAACAGCTGACTGTAGTAAATGAGCCGCTGGGCGTAGAACTGCCGTTTAACCAGTCTACTGACAAGGCTGTGAATACCCTGAGAACCGCTGTGAGTGACCTGGTGAAAGATCGCGCCCAGTTGAAAGCCTCGGGTGAAAAAGTGGGCCAGCAATTGGCCATGACCGAAAAAGATCGCCAGGCCGCGATAAAGAAAGAACGCGAAGACCAGCAGAAGTTCGATATGGTGCAGGCGATGTTCACAGTGGATGAAGCTAATGTCTACCGTCAGCGCCAGGACGTGCTGATCTCTGCGCATGGTTTCCAGTTCCCTTCAGGCCAGAGTGAAATCCAGACAATCAATTTCCCGTTGATTAACAAGATCACGCGTGCTATCAGGATTTTCCCGAATGCACGTATCGAGGTGCTCGGACATACCGATTCACTGGGTGATGATGTTCGCAACCAGGTACTTTCAAATGCACGTGCACAGAAAGTCGCGAAATTCCTGGTTGAACTGGGTGGTGTTTCACCTGACAAGGTTATGGCGCGTGGATATGGTGAAAGCCGTCCGGTGGCCACAAACGAAACCCGTGAAGGCCGTGCAGAAAACCGCCGCGTGGAAGTCAAAATCGTTAACGAGTAAATTGATTTTCTGCTGAAGCCTGCGTCTATACATATGGACATTTAACTGCAGCAGTAATTAAGTGAAACAAGAAAGGGCCTGGACCAAAAAGTTCAGGCCTTTTTTTCGTCCGTTGTTTTATGTTTTCCTGAGTCGGCGTAGCGTATTCTGCAACTTGATGAACAGAATTGGCGAAGCCAGTAGCAGGGTAAAAGCGTTTGCAGCCATGATGGCGATATCCTGTTTATAGACGCCATACAACAACCAGAAAATCACCCCGGTGGTAAACAGGCTGTACATGCTGAGTGATAGCGAATGCGTGTCCCGGGTCCTGAGTGTCATCACTGCCTGCGGCAGAAACGCCGAAGTTGTAAACAGGGCGGCGAGGTAACCAAACATTTCAGGATTCATCTTCATGTGCCTTATCTGGTTTGTCTCAGGGCGGCGGCTACCATCCTGTGGTGAAAATTGCTGCATATTGTAATCATATCGCTGCAGACTTTGTCAGCAATTATCATCGCTGGTCGATATTCAGGGAGGAGTTTCTGATCTGCGTCTACATGTGAAAGGCCGAGGCATTTATAATCGGCGGATGAAACTGACCATTTTCGCAAAAGCCTGTATCACGATGCTGGCCGTCTTGACGCTGCACATACCTGTCTCGCTCAATGCTGCAGAGCAATCAGCCCGGCCGCCGCCCGAGACATACTGTGACTGGCAGGTGGCCGACTTCGCGATAGATACGCCGCTGTGTGGCTATAGCGGAGATGTCGCACGGGGCAAGGTGATTGTTTCCGATGCAGCGCGGGGTAACTGCCTGGCGTGTCACCAGTTGCCGATAGAAGGCATCGAGGCCTATGGCACCATTGGGCCGCCGCTGGCGGGAGTAGGGTCGCGCCTGCCGGTTGGGCATCTGCGGCTGCGCGTCGTCGATACCCGTCACATCAGCCCGATGTCGATCATGCCCGGTTATTACCGCAAACCTGAATTAATTAACCGTCCAGGAAAAGCCTACCTTGGCCGGACCTTTCTGAACGCACAGCAGATCGAAGATGTGATCGCCTACCTGGTGACTTTGAAATGATACCCAGCCGGATGATAAAAAATGTTAGTGGTTTGCTGCTGCTATATGCTGTGACATGCGTGCACATTACATTTGCCGAGCCGCGTTCAGGGATTGAATTCATTACCGATGAAACCCGCGCGATGCAGGAAGATGAGTTTGCCAATCCTGGTTACTTCACGGTCGATAGAGGCCTCGAGCTGTTTAAGCAGAAACATTCAAAAAGCGCTAAATCGTGCGCAGATTGTCACGGCGAAGACGGCGAGAATTTCGATACCAGTTCTATCGCGCGCTATCCACTGGTTGAGGCCGAATCGAACAAAATTATAACACTGCAAAAACGCATCAAAAATTGCCGGGCAAAGATCAGTGACAAACCGCTCGCGACAGACCATCCCGAGCTGGTTGCCCTCGAAACATTCGTGCGCCACCTGGCGCGTGATGAGCTGGTGAATGTAAAGGTCGACGGTGCTGCAGCTGAGCTGCTGAAAAAAGGTGAGGCGCTGTATGAAACCCGTTACGGACTGATCGATATGTCCTGCTATCACTGCCACAGCTTATATCCTGGGCAGATGATTCGCGGCCAGAAAATCAGCGAGGGCCAGGCAAATGGTTTTCCCGCCTACCGCCTCGACACAGGTGAAATTGCAAACCTGCATCAACGCATACAGCAGTGCATGAGCCTGTTGCGCGCCGACCCGTTTGCGACAGATTCAGAAGAAATAAAATTAATGGGCCTGTACATCATGTCACGCTCAAACGGCCTCGCAATCGAAACCCCGGCGGTCAGGTATTAAATAAAGAACAAAGAAATTAGTCCACGGATGAACGCAGATGAACACGGATAAAAACTTATTGTTTTAAAAAATCAGCGTTAATCTGCGTTAATCTGTGGACGAATTATTTATTTGTCTCTAGCAGTGATGTAGTTAAGCGTGTCTGATGTCAGGCGACTTTACTGCGGCCCAGGCTACGTACCAGTGGGTAGAGATGTTCGGTTTCATCGAGGATGCGTTGCAGCACGATATCAAACAGTTCATTGGTGTCTTCGAGGAACTGTGCGTGTTCCCTGATTTTTAATTCAGTTGACTGTGTTGCCGGGCACCACTTTTTGGAAAATTCCTTGAGTATTTTTTTCACCTCAACAGAACCCGACATGAAATTTTTTGCGACGTTGTTAATTTTATCATCGGGGCTTTTCAGCAGGTCGCTGTACATTTCTTTATCTACGGTGTCGATATGTTGCTTGACCAGGTCGACATAGCGATAGAACAGCTCGCAACAGGAGCCCGTGTCACACATCGATCTATCCCTGAAAAGATAGCGCAGCACATTTGATAATTCTGTAATTCTATGATTTTGTTGATTAAGTTCTTCGTATGTAATCATTTCCACCTCCAACAGTGTGACTGTTTCTATCTGTTTGCTGACCTTTTTACCCTTATCTTTGCAGAGTGATACTGACGTAAATCAACCATAAGGGTATATATCCCGGGCCTGGAAATCCAGTGCAATATGCTGTTGTGGCATGGCCAGGGAATGGGTAAAAACTTAAACAGGAAGGTTATTGCTGTGCGCGGGTATCTGGGTGAATGCGTCGGTTTTATGCTCGTTATCGAGCCAGCTGATAATTGTTTTCCAGTCCTGGATATCTTTGTCACTGGCTTTTGAGCCCAGTTCATGAATGCCCACGCCGGTTTCAGAGGCCTTGTTGTAATTCTGCGTTTCCCGCAGCTGGGCAATCACCGGAATATCCATCGCATCTAAAAAGCGTTCCAGCGCCCGAAAAGACAGTGTATTTGACTTCACCCGGTTACAGATAATGCACAGGCGTGTGGTTTTTGGACGCACTTTTGCGATCAGGTAAAGATCGCGAATGAAGTCAGCCGTGGCATGTGTATCAATCGAGGAGGGTAATACCGGGATAAGGATAGTGTGGGTGCCCCTGAGCTGATCGATCAGGTCCAGGCCTTTGAGCCCGGCTGGCGTATCGACTACCACGCGCTCGGTATCCTGTGGCACGCGCAGTTGCCAGCTTCGGGTGACGGGATTGTTGTTGGGGTAGGCGGCGATACCGTTAATTTTTTCGGTATTCTCAGGTCGCTTGTTGAGCCAGTACATGCTGGAACCCTGCGGGTCATAATCAATCAGCGTGGTATTTCGACCCGCCGCGGCATACGCGCTGGCAAGATTTGTCGCGATGGTGGTCTTGCCGCAACCGCCCTTCACATTAATGATTGTTATTCGTTGCATGTTATACCGCCGCTCAGGGTCAGCGCACATTTGCCTTGTCGCATGGATTTTGCAGCGAGTGGCATAGCTTGAATGCTTACCATACAGCAATAAGTGACTATTTCTAGAGTCTTTATAGACGAATACGCATTCAATAACCGTATTGGGGCGCAAATCCCCATAGCCAGCATCATGGGTGATGTTGCCCGCGAAGCCCGTTCTGGCGGTGACGCAAGCCGTCGACAGCATGACAGTCTGTCAGGTGGTGCACGCCGATGACTGCTGAAGTTGCAGAAATGCCGGGCAAAGACCGGCTTTTCTGGCATCGGGCGTGCCTTATCCTGGCTGCAGAGATCAAATCTAAACTTATGCCGACCGCTGCCGATTCAATTCTAGTACCTCGCATACTGGACAAGAATCTATGAGCACACCGAACCTGGATACCTATGAAAAAGCGCACGCGTTCAACATGGACAGGGCGCCCTATGGCACCGTAGCCGAAATTGGGGCCGGGCAGGAGACAGTGCGCTGGTTTTTCAAAGTCGGCGGTGCAGCGGGTTCGATTGCCAAGTCACTCTCGGCCTATGACATGAAATTCAGTGATTCGATCTACGGCGATTGCAAGCGTTATGTCAGTCGTGAGCGCCTGCAGTCGATGCTTAACACTGAATACCGTTTATTGAATGAGCGGCTGGATGATGAACGCGGTACAGAATGCACGTTCTTTGCTTTTGCAAACACGGTAGCGACATTCAGTTACACCCACAAAACCACCGGGCATGGCTGGCTGGGAATCAAGTTTCAGACACGTCCACGTGAACAGCCATCACAAATTGATTTGCATGTTTCGCTAAAAGGCAATTCCGCAGGCCAGGACCAGGACACCCTGGGTGTG
>JBATHJ010000462.1:0-2193 GCA_049666625.1 Gammaproteobacteria bacterium
GTATGGCTATATGTCAGAGCACGATGCAAAATTCCGCGACATCAAGGAACGCTCCAACCGCGCAAAGGCGATGGAAGAAACTGTCATTCTCGGTGGCGGCTCATCATCACCCGGTGGCACCCTGATACTCGAAGGCGGCGGCGTGGAAAAACCCATGCTGGGGCGTTACGAAATCGAACGCGAACTCGGCAAGGGCGCGATGGGCGCAGTGTATCTTGGCAAGGACCCGAAAATTTCACGTGTCGTGGCGATCAAAACCATGGCGCTGTCGCAGGAGTTTGAAGCCGACGAACTCGATGAAGTTAAACAGCGTTTCTTCCGCGAAGCCGAAACCGCAGGCCGCCTCACCCACCCTTCGATTGTTACCATATATGATGCGGGTGATGAACATGACCTTGCGTATATCGCGATGGAATTTCTCAAGGGCAGCGACCTCTCGAAATACATCAAGAAAGATAACCTGCTGCCGTTTGGCAAAGTGCTGTCGATGATCAAGCGCGCTGCTGAAGGCCTGGATTATGCGCATTCGAACAACGTGGTACACCGCGACATCAAGCCTGCCAATATTATGTACGACGAGGCCAGCGATACCCTGAAAATCACCGACTTCGGTATCGCGCGCATCACCGATTCCAGCAAAACTAAAACCGGCATGGTACTGGGCACGCCGTCATACATGTCGCCTGAACAGCTCGCCGGTAAAAAAGTCGGCGGTCAGTCTGACCTGTTTTCACTGGGTGTCATGCTGTTCCAGATGGTGACCGGTGAATTGCCTTTTAAAGGCGAATCCATGGCCACCCTGATGTACAAAATAGCCAATGAACCTCACCCTGCACCCGATACCATCAATGCCAGTGTGCCGCGCTGTATTACCGTGATCATCAACCGGGCAATGGACAAGGACACCGAAAAACGTTACCAGCGCGGTGCCGATATGGCCAGGGACATCGACAAGTGCCTGAAAATACTACAGGCTGAAGGCATAGCCTAAGGCATAGCCCAGGGACAAGCGATGAGCCTGAAAGGCAAGATCGAAATGGCTGGACTGACCGATGTCGGTGCAGTGCGCGATCACAACGAAGATGCCATCAGCAGCGATGAAGCCCTCGGGCTGGCGGTGCTGGCAGACGGTATGGGCGGACATCGCGGCGGCGAAATGGCCAGCGCCATGACTGTCAGTACCGTAGTCGAAGAACTTCGCAAGAAGCTAAAAAAATTAAATACCGGCGAGACCGACGATGAAACCGGTTACAGCCTTGAAAGCCTTGCAGTGCACGACGCGATTACGCTGGCCAATGCCAGTGTACATAATGCGTCAACTGAAAATACGCAATACCGGGGCATGGGCACCACCGTGGTGGTGGCGCTGTTTTATGACAATCGTTTCACCGTGGCACATGTCGGTGATTCGCGGCTGTACCGTTTGCGTGATGGCGAGCTCGAACAAATCACGCGTGACCACAGCCTGATGCAGGAACTGATTGACCGCGGCTTTTACACCCCCGAACAGGCGCGCAAATCGCTGAATAAAAACCTGGTGACACGCGCGATTGGGATTGAAGCCAACGTGCAAATCGATGTTCAGGAAGATATCGCCCATGTTGACGATATCTACCTGCTCTGTTCCGACGGCATTACCGACATGATTGATGATGCGCTGATCCAGAGCACGATTATGAAATGCGGCAATGACCTCGCCAAAGCCGCGGCCGAACTCATACGAGAATCGAATGAAGCTGGCGGCAAAGATAATATTTCTGCTATTCTGGTCAGGCCGATAAAACCGTTCCCGGCCGGAAATAGCTTGTTTTCTAAATTTTTTGACTTATTCTCATGAATACACATGTGTGAAGGGAAAAATAATGGCTAAGCTAGTTCTCACTTTTAATGGCACCCCTGTCAGCGATTACGCGCTGGACAAGGAAATTATTACTATCGGGCGCAAATCCGATAATGATATCCACATCGACAACCTGGCTGTCAGCGGGCATCATGCCAAGATACTTACCATTCTCAATGACTCGTTCATCGAAGACCTGGGCAGTACCAATGGCACCTTCATCAACGGCAATAAAATCACCAAGCACGCACTGCAACCCGGTGAAGTCATCGTCATCGGCAAGCACGAACTCAAATACATCAACGAAGCGGCAGATGCCGGCGGCGATTTTGAAAAGACCATGATCATCCGGC
>JBATHJ010000463.1:0-2002 GCA_049666625.1 Gammaproteobacteria bacterium
ACCAGGCGCTTACCTCGATCTGTTTCGAGTATTGAAGGGTATGACTTAGGGGGGTTCATGGTTTTTGGTGTTTCGGTCAGTGCGGTATCTTTAATGACCGCAATTTCAGTATCGTGGCTTTCTCCAGTCTCCATGTAGGCGCTGAGTGTTGTCAACAAGTCGTTTATTACAACTGGCTTGGTCAGGATCTGGGTGAATCCCAGTGCTTTGTATTCTTCAATTTGCTGTGTGAGTGCATCAGCGGTCAGCGCAATAACCGGTTTGTTATAATGATTGTCACGCAATGATTTAACAGCTTCTTTGCCGTTCATTACCGGCATGTGTATATCCATCAGTACTGCGTCAAAATCACCGCTGAGTGCAAGCTCGACGCCTGTCTTGCCATTTTCAGCGGTGGTAACATCGATGCCATAATCTTCAAGGTAGGCCTTGATCAGCTGGCATATCTCCACAGTGTCTTCAATCAGCAGTACAGAGCCAGATAAGCTAATGTTTTCGCGTGGTTCGACATACTGGTAGGTCTCGTTCGCTGTAGGGTCATGTTTATGTATCAGTTTCTGTCCGCGTTCAAAACCAGCGTCGATGCGGAAGGTGAAAATGCTGCCCAGGCCTTCTGTGCTTTTTGCGGTGATATCGCCGCCCATGAGTTCGCACAGGCGCCTGGAGATGGCCAGCCCAAGCCCGGTACCACCGTATTTCTTACTGGTATCCTGGTTGCCCTGGGTGTAAGGCCTGAAGAGCCTGTTGAGAACAACTTCAGACATGCCTATGCCCGTATCCTTGACAGCTATCACCAGCTGATTTTTGTCCTGATCAAATGCTATGCACAGTGTGATAATGCCGTTATTCGTAAATCGCAAGGCGTTGCTGCACAGGTTTAACAGTATTTGCTTGGTGCGAGTGGCGTCATTGTTTATGTGTTCTGGAACCGGGAATTTGTATTCAACTTTTATCTGGGTCGATTGTTCCATCGCCTTGTCTTCTAACAAGCTCACCGTGTGATTTATCAGCGTAATAATTGAAAATTTCTCGGCTTGCATTTCGAGTTTGTTGGCCTCGATTTTGGAGAAGTCGAGAATGTCATTTATCAGGCTGAGCAAATGATTGCCGCTATGCAACACGATATCCAGCATTTTGTATTTTTCATCTTCGGATTTGATGTTCTTGTAGCGAAGACGCTCTGTGTAGCCAATGATAGATGAAAGCGGGGTGCGAATTTCGTGGCTCATATTTGCCAGGAAGGTGCTTTTTTGCTGGCTGGCTGCCAGCGCTTCTTCGCGGTTTCGTATTTCAGAAATGAGTTCCTGGTTTGTATCAAGCAGTTTTTTTCGCTGAAGCTCCAGGTTATCCAGCATCTGGTTGGAGAAACGTGCCAGTTCACCGAACTCGTCTGCGCGCGCTTCATCAAAACGCAGATCTTTTGCACCCCTGGATAATTCATGTGTCAGATCGACAAAACGGCGCATGGGATTGTGAATCACCTTGCGCGTCACCATGAATATAAACAGGCCGAAAATTATGGCACCGGCAAGGATACTGCTACCAAGCAGGACACGATCGATTATCAGGCTCCTTCGCAGGTTCTTGTGCACAATAGTTATCGTTACTGGCAGGTTGCTGGCGCTCGCCAGGTGGGTCGTGGGAAACTGGTGGCCGGACGCTGAGTGCCGGCCGATAGAAATAGTCAGCGCTGCTGACGTTACAGAGACATATTGGACGTCGCTGTGGTCGATGAAATGTTGCAGTGTATTGGCTATTTCTGATTCGGTTTGCTGCTTGTTTATGCCTGATTCGATCGCGTAAATCAGCTGCTGGTTGTTCCACATATACACTTTTAAGATCTGGTCCTCATGCGACACCATGAGCGGCACTGTAATCGCGAAAGCCGCAACAATTACACTCCATAAAATTATTGCAGTGAGTTTGACTGCAATGCTGCCATTCCAGTTTTGCGTCCAGTCACTGGTATACGTTGTATTTTCAGTCTCCACTAACGCATTCC
>JBATHJ010000464.1:0-5229 GCA_049666625.1 Gammaproteobacteria bacterium
GGGACAGGATGGCTGGGCACAACGTCTACTGATGCAGGTGTTGCGCGCGGCTAAACCCCTGGTGCTCGATGCCGATGCGCTCAGCCTGATGGCATCGAAACAACTCGATTTTCCGGCACACTGTATTATTACACCGCACCCCGGCGAAGCGGCGCGCCTGTTGTCATTAACCGCGACTGAAATTCAGCGTGATCGATTTGCCGCAGTTGCACAATTGCAAAAAATGTCCGGATCAATCGTGATATTGAAAGGCTCGGGTACACTGGTTGCCGATGCAGAGCAGTGTTATGTCTGCCCGTTCGGTAACCCGGCCATGGCCTCCGCCGGTATGGGTGATGTGCTGACCGGTATGACAGTGGCCTTGCTCGCTCAGGGTTTAACCTTGCTCGATGCCGCCACAACGGCGGTGTGTCAGCACGCGCTCGCGGCCGACCGGCGGGTGGATGCCGGTCAGCGCGTGGTACTCGCCGGCGACGTGATTGATGCACTTCGCTAATGTTACGCCACGAACTATATTTAGCGGATGAGCATGCGCTCGAAGCGCTGGCCGCACAACTTGCCAGGGCATGGCTGGCCAGTGCAGATGCCGGGCTGGTGGTGTTGCTGCACGGCAACCTGGGTGCCGGCAAGACAACATTTGCGCGAGGGTTTTTACACGGTGCAGGGCACACAGGCATAGTCAAAAGCCCGACCTATACCCTGGTCGAACCCTATCAGCTGGAAACCGGCAGACGGGTATATCACTTCGATCTGTATCGTCTCGCCGATGCCGAAGAGCTGGAATTCACCGGTGCGCGCGACTACTTCGACGCTGACTCAGCGTGCCTGGTGGAATGGCCTGAAAAGGCCACTGGTTACCTGCCGCAGGCGGATATTGAGTGCCTGATCGAGGTGCTTAAATCCGGCCGTGTGCTCAGTCTGAGTTCGGCCACTGAACGTGGTAAGGCTTTGATGAGACAGGCCCTTGGTGATGATTTACTGTAGGTAAGTATTGTATCTATATAAAATATATTAAAAAATTACTTGCAATATTTTCAAAACTGACCAAACTAGTCTTACCTTACTAACATTGCGATGAGACTATTCAGCAAGCCATGAAGAAATATCGTCGACAATTTCTGAAACAACTGGCCGGCCTCGGTGGCATGGCCGGTGCTGCCGGTCTGCCAACGCTTGCGCACGCCAAAGCGGCAGTCAAGATTAATGATATCCGCCTGTCCAAAAATGAAGGCTACGTGCGGCTGGTATTTGATCTGTCGGGCAATGTAGACCATTCATTATTCAGCCTGCACAGCCCAGAGCGCATCGTGCTCGATCTTAAAAATACCGATATGAACCATGGCATGGTCGACCGCGTGCCAGCCAATAACCTGATCCGTGGTATTCGCAGCGGGGTGCGCAATGGTGATGATTTGCGCGTGGTCTTCGACCTCGGTGAAAAAATAAAGCCGCGAAGTTTTGTGCTCAGCCCGTCTGCAAACAATGGGCACCGCCTGGTGCTGGATTTACACGAACAGGCTCAGACGAAGACGCCTAATACTGCGAAGAAGAAAGATCTGCGCAATGTGATTATTGCGATTGACGCCGGCCACGGCGGCAAAGACCCTGGTGCCACCGGTAAAAATGGCACTCGTGAAAAAGTCATTACCCTGCAGATAGCCCGCAAGCTGCAAAAAGTTATCGATGCACAACCCGGCATGCAGGCCGTGCTGACGCGTACCGACGACCGCTTTATGCGCCTGCGTGACCGCATTGCCAAGGCGCGAGACAATAATGCCGACATGATGATTTCGCTGCATGCGGATTCATTCCCCGATCCCCGCGCGCGCGGCTCTTCGATATACGCGCTCTCTGTCGACGGCGCAACTTCGGAAACAGCACGCCTGCTGGCGGAAAACGAAAACGCCAGTGACCTGTTGTTCGGTGATGTTTCACTGGCGGTGGAAGATGCCATGGTGAAAGAAGTGTTGTTTGATCTGTCACTCACCGGCACCATTGAATCCAGCCTGGATATTGGCAGTGAAGTCCTTGGCCAGGTCGGAAGTGTTAATAAAATTCACCGCAAGGCAGTGCAGCAGGCTTCATTTGCTGTGCTCAAGGCACCTAATATCCCGGCGGTACTGCTGGAAACCGCTTTTATTTCCAACCCGCGCGAGGAGCGAAACCTGAAGAGTTCAGCTCACCAGAAGAAAATGGCCCAGGCCATATCGCGCGGCATCAATAACTACTTTGCCAGAAAGGCGCCACCGGGTACCTGGTTGTCAGAATCAGCCAGCGATTACAAGGTAAGAGGCGGTGATACGCTGGGTAATATCGCCAGCAAGTTCAATACAAGTGTTTCAAAATTACGCGCACGTAATGCGTTGTACTCAGATAACCTGGACGCAGGCCAGGTCATAAAAATACCGGTGAGTTAATAACTACAATAATCAGACTCACTCTACCTGCTTAATGGCCCGATTTCGGGCCATTTTTTTTTGCCGAAATGTGAATTATTGCAAAATAATTCACTGCCATTATTTCGACAGGGATGTTGTCGATTTCGAGGTATTTGTCGTTTTTTTATAAAAATTGACAGCTTTAGAAGTGCCCGGCAGTTAAAAACAGGGGATAAACGGTGGTGTTATAGCGATGACCTGTTAAGAACTGATCCAGTTCTAAAATTGAATGATTCCAGTTGTCAGCATTTCAACAAAATTAGTTCAAAATGGCAGATAAATAATCCTTGTCTGCATCTGAATTCACTTTGCTTTTCATTTAGTTAGGGTCTATTAGTAGTACATTGGAAATGTAAAAAAATGTAAACCCGCAGGCGCTGTTGCGGGCACTTTGTTTGAATCATAACGGGTGATTCAAAAACCTGAGTGCCCACTACGGAGTCGGCGGGTCGTGTGCATTCCAGATTATAAAAACATGACTGCAGGCGCGAGCGTACCTCCGGTGTTCACAGGATAAAAATTAATGAGCAGTATCAGCACTATAACGAGCTTTTCAAAACTACGCGGGATCGGACAAGCCGCGCAGATAGCTGTCGTTTTGCGTGCTGCTATGCCTTCATCGGCCGCCACGGGAAAAAACTTTAGGGTTTTTTCAAATATTTTTTTACTGCTGATAATTCTGCTGGTGCTCGCCCCGGGGCGCGTGTTCGCGCTCGCCGGTGATGCCATCAGTAATATTTCCACGATTGATTATGTTATCGGTGGCATAACGCAGACGCAGGAATCCTCACCGACAGGCAATACCGTCCCGGGTGTCGGCAATGGCACCCCGACAACTTTTCTGGAAGACCGGGTGATCAACTTCACGATCACCACGTTGAACGCCACGGCGGTTCCCGTCACCTCTGGCCAGGCAAACGTGTTTGCGAGCTTCAGCCTGAGCAATACCAGTAACAGTGCACAGGATTTTCTGTTGACGGCGCTTAACACGGCGACCAATCCGTACGGTGCACCTGTAGATACTATTGACCCGCTGCCACCGCTGAGTGTGTTTGTTGAAAATGGTGTGACTGCCGGCTATCAGCCCACCGATGATACCGCCGTGTTTGTCGATGAACTCGCACCGCTCGGGTCGGCAACGATATATGTTGTTGCCACCATGCCGGTCGCTTCACCGGGTGATGTTGCCGCGATTACGCTGGTAGCCCAGGTGGCCAGTGCGGGTGCAGCCGGAGAGGGTGCCGCGATTACCAATGACAGTAATAACCGTGTCAGCCCGGCGGGGACATACAGTAATGGTGGCACCAGCGTAGTTGCAGGTACAGCCGTCAATGTCGCAGACACACTCGGCGAAGAAACAGTCTTCAACGATCCTGCGGGTGCAGCGGTAGAAGACCTTGACAGTGCCGGTGCAGTACAGGACATCGCAGGCAATGGGCAACATTCAGACAGCAGTGCATTCCAGGTGCAGGCTTCACCGGTCACGATTAATAAAACCGTAAGCGTCATCGATACTCTCGGCGGGACCGATCCGCATCCGGGCGCGACCCTGCGTTACCAGCTCGACGTGGTTATCACCGGTGCCAGCAATATTAATAACCTGCTTATATCGGACACCATTCCTGCGAATACCACGTATGTAACAAGCAGCATTGTGCTCAATGGTGTGCCCCAAACCGATGCCGCATTTGGGGTTGATGCAATTGATTACGCTGAATTTAACGGGACTGATGTCATCGTAGATTTAAGCCAGGGGGGTGTGGTTGCGGTTACTCCGGGCACGCCGAACATAATTATTTTTGATGTCACGATTGATTGAGGAAAAAAAATGAAAAACCTAAAACCGAGGATTTTGTGCTTTGTATCACTGCTAACGCTGGGCGTGTTTTCGTCGCCAGCAACTGCGGATGACGGTGTTATCAAGTTCACCAATGTTGCCTTGAAGCAGGTGGTGAAAATAGATGCCAAAGGTGAAAAGACCATCGAGTACGTGGAACCGAAAACCGCGATTCCCGGCGACATCATTCGCTATGACATTGGCTTCGAAAACATCAGTGACCAGGAAGTTTCGAACATCGTGGTGAATAACCCGATACCCAATAACTCGAAGTACCGCGACAAGAGCGCCAAAGGGAAAGATACCGAAATCAGCTTTTCTGTCGACGGTACTACATTCGCCGAGCCATCGAAACTGGTGCTGAAAGATAACACTGGCAAAACCTGGCTGGCCACCGCAGAACAATACAGGCATATCCGCTGGGTATACAAAAACCCCCTGCCGCCGGGCGCGAAAAGCACGGTGAGCTTTATGACCGAGATTAAAAAACCAGGTGATGACTAATGAATATATTCAGACACAGAATCAGTGACGGTAACGGGCCCTTCTTGTCAGGGCCGTTGCCCGTTTTTGGTGACCATAAAAATCTTTATGGAAAAAATCGAGATGGCCCGCCGACATTTCACCGGCGAGGTGATTCCGTAGCGATTGCGGATTCACCGGGTGGAACAGGCCCGCCGGATTGTACCGGGCCACCACAGAATACGGGAGCATTCAAAGGAGCGGATCCTCCTGAACAAAATGGGAACAATCAACATCATTCCAGAACTGGAATTAATAACAACATAACCTCAAAAGAGGAAAACAAGATGAAAAGCATGAATACGAAAAGACTGCTTGCTCTTGCGTTTACCAGCTGCCTGGCAGCCATGTATTCGCAAACGGCGAGCGCTGTGGCTGGTGATCCCATCAGTAACACGGCAACACTGAGTTACGATGTGGGGGGAGCCAACC
>JBATHJ010000465.1:0-1892 GCA_049666625.1 Gammaproteobacteria bacterium
GTGCATCACTATGATCATCATAATAATCATGCAACAGGCCAAACTTGATAAAGCCGAGTGACTCGTACAGGCCGATTGCGCGCGCATTGGTGTTCTTCACTTCAAGCCGGAAATACAGCGCACCGCGTCGCTGGGCTTCGGTTTCTCCACTGACCATCAGGCTGCGCGCAATGCCCTGCCCCTGCCATGCCGGTGAAACTGCAATCGAGTACAAGCGCGCCAGCCGGGTGCCGCGGTGAAATATGATAAGTAAATACCCGGTTATTTCCCGCTGATGCAGTGCTACCTGGAATACACTCTGGTCGCTCGCCAGGAAGCGCCGCATGCTGCGACGGCTGAGCCGGTCTGTGGCGAACGCCTGTTCTTCGAGTGCTAACAGTTCTTCTAGATGATCCAGCGTTGCCGGTTCAATCGTGATGCCTGGTTTAGCCATGTGTCAGCCCGTCCA
This sequence comes from Gammaproteobacteria bacterium, assembly GCA_049666625.1. Classification (GTDB taxonomy): domain Bacteria; phylum Pseudomonadota; class Gammaproteobacteria; order SZUA-229; family SZUA-229; genus JASBSR01. The sequence goes on from JBATHJ010000465.1 coordinate 449, forward strand.
GCGCCTGTTGAAATACCTGGCGCGCCTTGACCAGCACCAGTTCGCGCCAGTACACATCCTGCGGACAAAAATGCGCCAGCATGTCGCGCGCACTTGCTGCTTTGGCCCGGGCATCGCCCGACTTCCAGCTACGATGGTCCTGCAACACCACGTCAAATAACACCTGCGTGGGATAACTGCCAAATTCCAGCGTGACATAACAGCCCGCAGATGCCATCAATTCGTGCCAGCAATAATCCAGCAATCCCAGCTTCATGACCGAGCTCGAGTCGCCGCTCTCGGGCGTTGTCACACTGGCGCCATACCAGCGATGCGCCACATGATAACCATGTGAATCCAGCGGATGGTCGTTGATCACCTCGCCGTGTGCGTACGGCCCCAGGCCTGAATGAATATCAATCACCGCGAGGCGTCGGCCTGCTAACGAGTAATGCGCGATCACCTGTTCGATCACCCGGCGGCCGTGCGCCGCTGCCTGGCCACCATAAAACGGGCCCGACGGATCACTGTACTGTCCACCACTGATGGCAACCTCGTACGCAGTCTGCCCGTGCTGTGCCCGAAAATCATCGAACAGCTGCTGACGTTGTATTGCGTCAGGGTTATAAATCGCCGCCTGCAGCTGGGTGTACCCGGTGTTCTGCGGCAGCGCCTGTTCAAAATCGATGAAATTCCGGTTCAGGTCGATACCGGCTTCGTCGCAGCGCCGACACCAGGAAAACCCGTAGGGGTTGAGCGCGAAAATAATCAGCACAGCCGTCTCCGCCGGCAGCTGAAAACCCTGCGCAATGCGCCGCAACAGATCGACCTGCGCTGCGGCGCCGACAAAGCCTTCAACTCCGTGGGTCGCCGAGATCAATACCACGACATTCTGTGCCGAACGCGGCCCCAGCCACAGCACATCGGTCACCAGCTGTTCACCTTCAATGCCGGCAATAGTGTCGATGGCATATTCGACTTTATCTTCGAGCACGGCACAGTCCTGCGCCAGCATCTGAATTTGCGCACGTGCGGCACGATAGTCCGGCGGGAAAACCGCGAGAGATTCGGCGCTCATAGCAACGGGACGGGTCATAGTGAAACTCGAAAAATCGTTAGTGGTTCCAGGTCAGGCACTACATGATTGAACAAACAGGGCTGTCACAGGCTTACCGTCAAACGCCCGGCAGGATCCGGGGGATCAGGCGAACGCGCAACCAGAACAGCATACAGTCGCGAATCCTGAACCGCTAGAATACTCCTACCGGGCCAAATAAATAATAAATTTTCGAAAATTTTTTTCCAAAACGCATTGTCTGATATCGCTCATGGCCGCACACTACGCCTTTAATTTTTTGCTGGACCCACCATGTCAGATACCCTGATCATAATTGACAACAAGGCCGCCTGGGAGCCTTACTATCCCAGCGATAACGTTCTTACCTTCGAAGAGTACCTCGAAAGC
>JBATHJ010000466.1:0-1996 GCA_049666625.1 Gammaproteobacteria bacterium
CGCGAGGATATGTGCCACCACGAGGAACAGCAGCACCAGTGGCAAGGCAATCACGTGCAGTGAGAAGAAACGGTTCAGCGTTGCATCGGAAATCACGAAGTCACCGCGGATCCACAGTGTGAGGTCATCACCAATCACCGGAATGGCGCCGAACAGTGAAATAATCACCTGCGCACCCCAGTACGACATCTGGCCCCAGGGCAACAAATACCCCATGAAGGCCTCGGCCATTAATGCGAGGTAGATGAACATGCCAAACAGCCAGATCAGCTCGCGCGGCTTTTTATACGAGCCGTACATCAGTGCGCGCAGCATGTGCAGGTAGACCACGATAAAGAACGCGGTCGCACCGGTGGAATGGATGTAACGAATCAGCCAGCCGTAGGGCACATCACGCATGATGTATTCGACCGAGGCGAATGCAGTTGCACCATCAGGCTTGTAATGCATGACCAGAAAAATACCGGAGATAATCTGAATCACCAGTACCATCAATGCCAGTGAACCGAAGAAATACCAGAAGTTGAAATTTTTCGGGGCGTAATATTCGGCCAGATGCTCGTTCCACATTTTCGTCAACGGGAAACGATCATCGATCCAGGTGAGTAGACTTTTACCCATTATGCTGCGCCTCCATCTTGACCAACGAGAATTGCGTTTTCACTCACATAATAATGTGGTGGCACCACCAGGTTGGTGGGTGCAGGTACGCCGGTGAATACACGTCCGGCCATGTCGAAACGCGAGCTGTGGCAGGGGCAGAAGAAGCCGCCTTTCCAGTCGGCGCCGAGATCAGCCGGGGCGATATCGGGGCGGTAGGTCGGCGAGCAGCCCAGGTGAGTACAGATACCGACCAGCACCAGGGTTTGGGGCTTGCGCGAACGGGTTTCGTTCTGCGCGTAAGGGGGCTGCTGGTCGACGTTTTCTGAATTCGGATCACGCAGCTGGTCATCCATCGTTTTCAGATCACTGAGGGTTTTTGCGGAACGTTTGATGATCCACACCGGCTTGCTCTGCCATTCAACAGTCAGCATGCGGCCTTCCTCGAGCTTGCTGATATCCACCTCAACCGGCGCCCCGGCGTTTTTGGCACGTTCACTTGGCATCCAGGATGCCAGGAAAGGCACCGCGACAAACCCGGCTCCCACGGCACCGACTACGGTAGTAGCCAGTGTCAGAAAGCGACGTTTGCCTTTATCGACAGCGTCAGTAGACATTATGAAGTTCTCCACGAAAATTGAAATTCGCTACTGTTGTGTTGGGGAGTAAACCACTGTTAAATCACGCAGGTTCCGGAACAACAACCAGTCTGGCAGACCGCGCACACTTTAATGGGCGGTCGCAAAGGGCGCATAGCATAACTTAAGTTGTACAATGCGCCAAGTTTTTTCTTATATACTCTTTATAAACATAGACATACAGATATCACATGAAACACCGCCGACACCCGATACGTTATTACGCCAACTGGATCCTGATTGGCGTGCTGGTGGGCATTGCCTGGCTGATATTCAGCGGACAGGGACACCTGAGCCTGTTTGGGCTGCGTATTGGCCAGAACGGCACCCAGTCGGTGGTCCGCAGCGAGCAACTGGCGACCACCAGCTTTGCCAATGCAGTCGATGCCGCCTCGCCCGCGGTGGTCAGTATTCGCTCGCTGCGGTTTGTCGAGGCGGCGCTGGATCCAAAAAATACCGCCCTGCTGGATCGCTATCTCGGCAAGACATCACCGCATGCGCCTAAAATTGAGACCCGGGTGAATTCCGGTTCGGGCGTGATTATTGACGCGCGCGGGTTTGTGCTGACCAATTACCATGTCATTGCCGAAACCGAAAATTTACAGGTCACGCTGAACGATGGCCGCAGCGTCAAGGCCGAGCTGGTCGGAAAAGACCCTGATACCGATCTCGCAGTGCTGAAAATCGAACTTGATGAACTGCCCGAAGTGAAAGTCGCTGAAATTGATAACGTGCGTATTGGCGACGTGGTGCTGGCC
>JBATHJ010000467.1:0-2319 GCA_049666625.1 Gammaproteobacteria bacterium
TGCACAAAGGCAGCAAGCCGGTGCACTGGTGCCTGGATTGCGGCTCGGCACTCGCCGAAGCCGAAGTTGAATACAAAGATAAAGAATCGCCCGCGATCGATGTGGCGTTTCGCGCGGCCGATAACAAACAGTTCCTCGATGCATTCAAGTGTGACAAAGGCGAAGGCGATGTCGCCGTCGTCATCTGGACGACTACACCCTGGACCCTGCCCGCCAACCAGGCCGTGGCGCTGCATCCCGAGTTTGAATACCAGTTGATCCAGGTGCACAGCGATGCCGGTGCCATGCGGCTGGTGCTGGAAACCACGCTGGCAGACGCTGCGCTTAAACGTTACGGCTTTGAAGATCACACCGTACTGGCGCAGTGCAAAGGCAGCGCGCTGGAAAACCTGATGCTCAAGCACCCGTTTTACAAGCGGCAGGTGCCGGTCATCCTGGGCGACCATGTCACCACCGAAACCGGTACCGGCGCGGTGCACACAGCACCCGGTCACGGCCAGGACGACTTCGTGGTGGGTAATCGTTACGGGCTTGAAGTGTATAACCCGGTCGGTGGCGACGGCGTGTTCTTGCCCGACACCGAACTGTTCGCCGGTTTGCATGTGAACAAAGCCAACGATGCGATACTTGACGCCCTGCGCAACAACAACGCCCTGCTCAAACTGGCCAGACTGAAACACAGTTACCCGTGCTGCTGGCGCCATAAAACGCCGATCATTTTCCGCGCCACGCCGCAGTGGTTTATCAGCATGCAGCAAAATGATTTGCGCAAACAGGCGATGGCAGAAATCGCCAAAACCGAGTGGCTGCCCGACTGGGGCCGTGCGCGCATCGAAGGCATGGTCAAGGGTCGACCCGACTGGTGCATCTCGCGGCAACGCACCTGGGGCGTGCCGATTACATTATTTGTCCACAAGGAAAGCGGTGAACTCCATGCTGACACTGCCAGCCTGATTGAACAGGTTGCGCAGCGTATCGAACAAAACGGTATCGATGCATGGTTCGAACTCGATGCAACCGAGTTGCTCGGCAAAGACGCTGCGCAGTACGACAAGGTCAGTGACACCCTCGATGTCTGGTTTGACTCCGGCGTGACCCATAGCTGCGTGCTGGGTAAGCGTCGTGATTTGAGTTTTCCTGCCGATCTTTATCTCGAAGGCTCCGACCAGCATCGCGGCTGGTTCCAGTCTTCATTGCTGACCTCGGTTGCAATGAATGGTGTCGCGCCATACAAATCTGTGCTGACGCATGGTTTTACAGTTGACGCACAGGGCCACAAAATGTCGAAGTCACTCGGCAACGTGGTGGCGCCGCAAAAAATTGTGAATTCCCTCGGCGCCGATATTTTAAGACTGTGGGTCGCGAGCAGTGATTACAGTGCCGAGATGACGGTGTCGGATGAAATTCTTAAGCGTGCCGCGGACTCGTATCGACGCATTCGCAATACCGCGCGTTTCCTGCTCGCCAATCTCAACGGCTTTGACCCGGCGCAGCACCAGCTCAAACCTGAAGCCATGCTGTCACTGGATCGCTGGGCGGTGGCACGTTGTGCGAAATTACAGCAAGACATTATCGAAGCGTACAAGACCTACAGCTTCCACGTGATCTATCAGAAGTTGCATAACTTCTGCTCGGTCGACCTGGGTGGTTTTTATCTCGACATTATCAAGGACAGGCAGTACACCACGCAGGCAGACAGTGTTGCGCGTCGTTCTGCACAGACTGCGCTGTATCATATCGCCGAGGCCATGTGCCGCTGGATGGCACCTATCCTGAGTTTTACTGCCGAAGAAATCTGGCAGCAAATACCGGGTGAGCGCGGTGAGTCTGTGTTGCTTGAAACCTGGTATACCGATTTGTTCGAACTCGACAGTAACGATACGATGAACATGGATTTCTGGTTGCGCGTGCTGGAAACACGCGGCGCAGTCAGCAAACAGCTTGAAGCCTTACGCGCAAGCAACCAGATTGGATCATCTCTGGACGCCGAAGTCACATTGTATTGCAACGGTTCTCTGCAGTCCGACCTGAACAAACTCGAAGACGAACTGCGTTTTGTTCTCATTACATCGGAAGCAGGCACGCAATCGCCGGAAGCAGCCAGTGAAGGATCCAGCACAGTCAAACTCGACAGTGGCGAAACACTGCGTATTTATGCTCGCGCCTCAGCGCATGCCAAATGCATACGCTGCTGGCATCACCGCGAAGACGTTGGCAGTCACAGCGAGCATCCCGAGCTATGCGGACGCTGCGTGGATAATGTTAGCGGCAGCGGCGAACAACGCCGCTTCGCCTGAGGTTTATGATGAAATGGTATGG
>JBATHJ010000468.1:0-2294 GCA_049666625.1 Gammaproteobacteria bacterium
AAACCATGTTGACGGTGTGACTGTCAGCCGGGTGTTTAAGCGTATAGACTAGCGGGTGGAAGCGACATGTTCTGGTCTGTTTTAGCGAGACGTATTCATGCGGAGTCTTGTGGGCGATTCCTGTGTATCTTCCAGAGCAACATTAGTCACGTCTTATATGTTTTTAAGTACGCGTCGTGCGACGGTGAGCACCGCCAGCAGCACAACTAACCTCGAATGTGCTGATGTACATCATGGAACAATTTGAATTCCCTGAGGATAATGAAAGCGGGATGGTATCCTGCAGGTGTTGTTAGCTGCTGTGGTAAAAGTTTGTAAACCCCATGCTATCGCAGGTGGGTGTCCAGCATAATCCAGTCAATCAGCATGCCGATAGTGCGCATCCAGTCTCTGGCATGGTAGTTGCTTTATGTAATGCGGAAGAAACATTGTATGAATATCATTGCAGCAGATGTTGGCGCTAGTAGCACCCGGCTGGTATATGCCAGGGAGGGGAGGTCGGAGGAGATTCTCCACGAGGCCTGTTACGTCAGTGCTGATTTCGAAAGCTTCGAGACGATGCTCCGCGCATTTATCGCAGAGATAACTGACCGTATGTTTGGTTTTGAGGTGCTGACACTGGCGTTACCGGGGATCATCGAAGACAATGTCGCGCGCCTGACCAACCTGCCCTGGGTCATCAGCAAGGCTGAGATTCGCGACGAGTTTGGTGTGGAGCAGGTTCATTTCATGAACAATTTCCAGGCCGCGGCGTACGCTATTGATCGACTCACGGACAGTGACATGGTGGTGTTGAACGCGGGGTTGCACAGCAATGATGCGACCCGGGTCATTGTTGGTGCGGGTGCAGGACTGGGGATGGCCTGGTGTCAGGGACAGCGCAATCATTCAACAGCCTACGCGACTGAAGGCGGGCATATTGATTTTGCCCCGGTTAACGCAACACAGATTGCCTTGCTGCAGTATCTGTTCGAGCGTTATGAGCATGTTTCGTACGAGCGACTGTTGTCGAGCGCCGGGCTGGTCAATATTTATGAGTTTTATGCGCAGCAGTCAGCGGACGATATTGATGCTGAGTGGGTACAGGCGCAGGCATTAACGAACAACATGGAAGCACAGAAGGCAATGGCGCTGTTTGTGCAGATTTATGGAAGCTATGTCGGCAATATTGCATTACTGTTCAAGCCCGAAGCCGGGATTTACATAGCAGGCGGTATTGCCGGAAAAATCATCCGCTGGATGCAGTCAGCGGATTTCATCGATGCATATTTAAATAAAGGCAGGATGCTGCCTCTGGTGGAGAATATATCCGTGAACTTGGTTACAAATGAACGCGTCGGTGTTATCGGCGCGTTGTCACACGCTGTAATGAAGCAGCAGGCGGCGACGACACATGACTATTAATTACCAGCAACAGGCGAAAAATTACCGTTACTATACCGATTCGAATGTTGGTTCTGAAATTACGCGAAAAACACTCGTTATTGTGCTGGCAGGCGGTGCAGGCTCACGCCTCAAAGGCCTGACGCGCTGGCGCGCCAAGCCGGCAGTGCCGTTTGGCGGCAAATACCGCATTATCGACTTTGCACTTTCCAACTGTGTAAATTCAGGTTTGCGTCGTATCAGTGTGCTGACACAATATAAATCACATTCATTAATACGCCATCTGCAACGCGCGTGGGGATTCATGCGTGCAGAGATTGGCGAGTTCGTCGAAATCATTCCCGCGCAGCAACGTATCGCAACCGAATGGTATCGCGGTACTGCGGATGCGCTTTTCCAGAACATTGACATCATTCGGCGCCATGCACCGGACAATGTCATCGTGCTGGGTGGTGACCATATCTACACCATGGATTATTCGAAAATGCTTTATGAGCATGTTATCTCGGGCGCCGATCTCACCGTTGGCTGTATCGAAGTGCCGCGTGAAGATGCGAGTGAATTCGGCGTCATGGCGATTGACGAAAATTTCAAAATCACGCGATTCACCGAAAAGCCGGAGGTGCCGGACACCTTGCCGGGCAAGCCGGACAAGTCGCTGGCGTCGATGGGAATCTATATATTCACCACACCTTATTTATACGCCAGCCTGATTGCCGATGCTGAAAACCCCGATTCGGTGCACGACTTTGGCAAAAATATTGTGCCGGCGAGTATCGAATGCAGTGCCGCCTATGCATTTCCATTCGTGAAAAAAGATGGCACGCCTGCATACTGGCGTGACGTCGGCAGCGTGGACTCATACTACGCGGCGAATATCGAACTATGTGAAGTCGAGCCCGAGTTGAACT
>JBATHJ010000469.1:0-8849 GCA_049666625.1 Gammaproteobacteria bacterium
ATGGTATCGGGCTTGCTGGCTTTCCAGGGTTTGACCAGTAACTTCCAGTCTTCATCACTGATGGTAGTGGCCTGTTTGCAATGCGGGCACAGGGTGCGCACCAGTCGTTGCGCCATGATACCGAGCAGGGATGACTGCACCAGGTAAGGTGGCACCCCGATGTCGAGCAGGCGCGTTATCGCCGCGGGGGCATCATTGGTATGCAGCGTGGACAATACAAGATGGCCTGTCAGCGCGGCCTGGATCGCCATTTCCGCGGTTTCCATGTCGCGTATTTCGCCGATCATAATAATATCCGGGTCCTGCCGCATGAGTGTGCGTACACCGTACGAGAAATCGAGATCAATATTTTTCTGGACCTGCATCTGGTTAAACAAGGGCTCGACCAGTTCGATCGGGTCTTCAATGGTGCAGACATTGACTTCGGGTTTGGCGAGCAGCTTCAGGGTTGAATACAGCGTGGTGGTCTTGCCCGAACCGGTCGGGCCGGTCACCAGGATAATGCCGTGCGGTTGCTTGATCATGTGGCGCCAGATTTCTTCGTCGCTGTTGCTGAAACCGAGTTCGACAAAATTTTTCACCAGCACTTCGGGATCGAATATACGCATCACCAGTTTTTCACCGAACGCAGTCGGCATGGTGGACAAGCGTAATTCAACTTCCTGGCCTTCCGAGGTGCGGGTTTTCAGTCGGCCGTCCTGCGGGCGACGTTTTTCGGCGACATCCATGCGACCGAGGATTTTGATGCGGCTTGATACTGCGGCCATGACCGGCGTGGGCACCTGGTAAACCTCGTGCATCACGCCATCAATACGGAAACGCACATTGCTCATGTCGCGCCGGGGCTCGAGATGGATATCACTGGCGCGCTGATCAAATGCATATTGCAACAACCAGTCGACAATATTCACCACGTGCTGGTCATTGGCGTCGAGCTTGCCCGCACGCCCGAGTTCCATCATCGATTCGAGATTTTGCAGATTGCCAATCACCGGATCGCTTTCTGCCTGCGCACCGATCACTGACCTGGAGACCGAATAAAATTCGAGCAGGTAACGACGGATGTCGTCGGGATTGGCAATCACCAGTTCGAAATTCTGTTTATGGATGCGCGAGAGTTCGTTTTCCCATTCACGCTGGAACGGCTGCGCAGTTGCAACAGTAATCGTACTGGACGTTACCCTGACCGGCAGTACGTTGAAACGTGCGGCGTAGGCATACGACATGACCGCGGTGACCTTGGATACTTCTATCTTGAGCGGATCGATGCGCTCGTACGGAATGCTGGTGCGCTCTGCAAACCACAGCGTCAGGTTTTCCAGCGTAAGCGGTTTGTTGTTCTTCTGGTTTTTCCAGTTGCGCTCGGCGATCACTTCCAGCGGGTGCTGTTTATCGTACTCACCATTGGCGGCGAGCGTGCGCAACATTTTTGAATTGTCGGCGTCCACCATGGCATCGGTCTCGAGCCAGTCGAGAATGTCCGGCAGTTCCAGCTTGCGTTCATGATGTTTTTCGATGACTGCGCTCATAGCATTGGTTTTACATTGTTGTTTTTATAGCGTGGGCCGAACTTCAAACGCGGATACGGATGGTTCAAAGGTTTCGTCGATTACCTCTATATTAGACACTTTTGCGTACGTCGGGCCGATTTCGAGCCAGTTTTTCAGCGCCCGGTGCTGGGCCTCGGTGCCGACGGCGAGCACTTCCACCCTGCCGTCATGCCGGTTTCTTACCCAGCCGGCAAGCGCTAACTCAGTGGCATAACGCTGCGCACTGGCACGGTAAAACACCCCCTGCACGCGACCGCTGATGAAATAGCGGCGGCATTTGAGGGCATCATTCACGGCAGTGAAAGGGTCGCGACATCACCCGGTGTAAATGGCAGTGACGGACTCACCGTGAACGCGACCCGCAGGCGGTAACCGGTATCGTCGGTCTTGCCGACGGCGGTCATTGCGATGCTCTGGACCACACCGTCGTAGTGCTGATCCCGATAGCGCAGGCTGACAGCCTGGCCCGGCGCCAGTCGGCTGCGCAGGTCCGCAGACACCATGGCCTGCGCTACGCGTTTGTCAGCACGTGCCAGGACCAGCAGCGGCTTGCTGCGCTCATCGCCGACAATGACCTGGCCGGTTTCGACATTACGCGCAATCACCCACGCATCCCACGGCGCATACTGCGTCGCACGCGCCAGCAATGCCAGGTCTGCAGCCAGCTTTGCCTGGGCCTCATCATGTTTTGCACTGGCGACATCGAAACCCATTTTTGCGCGCTGCAACTCGACATCGGATAACACGGTCTGTTCGTAAAGCGCCTTTGCATCGTTGTATTCGCGTTTTGCATCAGCCAGCACGGGCGATAACGCGGCAACGCGAGCACGCGACTGCTTCACACTGGCTGACAGTATCGTGGTATCAAGTTGCAGCAGTTTGTCACCCTTGTTAACGCGCTGGCCTTCACGCACCATCACGCTGTCAACAAAACCTTCTACCGGGACACTGGCGTAATGCAGCTCGGCCCAGTCGAGCTGCGCGGTCACATCTTTCGCCTGCGCCTGGAGTGATAATAAACCTAGCGCAGCAACAAAAATGAAATGCCTGCACTGTAGATTAATCGGGATTCGCATTGGCTTCACCTGTTGTCCTGTTATCAAGTATCACTACACCGTTTTCGATAATACTGCGCGGCGGTTCACCGATTAACATCGCCAGCTGCATCGCTGCAATGATCGTATCAAACCTGTTTCTGGCCTGCTCGTAACGCACGCGTGAAGTATTGACCAGGGTATCACCGTAGTCAGTGCGCAATTCCAGCTCGTATTCTCCGCGACTTTTATCGAGTGCACGTTCTGCTGCCTGTGCAGCAATCTCAAGCTCAGAGGCTTTCGTAATAAAACCATTGAGCGACATCCAGCTGGTATATACCTGGCGACGAATATCAGACTGCATTTGATATAGCTGCGCCTGCTGCTGTAACCAGAGTGCACGCTTGTCTGCAATGTCGGATTTCACCAGCGCGTTTTCAAATAACGGAATTTTAAGATTAATCGCCGCGCGCCAGTCTTCGCGTGAGGGCAGCTCGCGGGAATATTCCGCGACTTCAATTTCTGCGCCCAGGGTTGGCCGCGATTGTTTGCGCGCAGCGTCCATTTCAGCGGCAGTCGCTGCAACGCGCTTGAGTTGTGCACGCAGTTCAAAATTGGTATCCAGCGCGCGTTTAATCAATACTTCCGGATCGGGCAATTGCAGATTTTTAAACTCGATCTCTGGCGCCACAAGATCTGCCGATAGTTCGCCTGGCCGGTTGATGGTTTCGGCGAGTTGCGCCCGGCTGATGCGCTGCAATATTTCGGTGTTGCGCCGGGTGGTGAGTAACTGTTGATAATCTGTTTCGGCTTTCAGCAAGTCGACTTCGGACACCTGCTTCAGTTCATATCGATCACGGGTCTTGTCTACACGAACATATAACATCGCCATGGCTTCATTGTCCCAGGCAAATTTTATGTCTGATAAAACTGCATCGAAGAAGCTGCGCGAAATCGCAATCTGCTGCCGTGCCAGTGCATGGCGGTATTCAAGTTGTTCTGCATCGACACCGGTTTGCGCGGCTTCGAGCCGGCTGCTGGTGTAACCGAAATCATACAGCGGTTTGCGTATGTTCAGGCTTGCATTGTTATCGTTGGGCGAGCTATCAAACGCATTCGGTGCAGGTTCAATGCGTGCCGCTTCGAGATTAATATCCGCCTCTAGCGCGTAAGCGCTTTCGGCACGCAGGATCTGCGCCTGTGCCTGGGCCTGGCGTGCGCGCGCGACCAGGATGTCCGGGTGCACCTCGGAGGTGCCAATAGTCATTGCCTGTAACAGCTTGAGGGGTGAAGGCAAAGCGCCGGCGGTTTCATCCGCCAGTGGCGCATCATCTGCAATTAATGCACTGCACCAGAACAATGCGATGAGTAACAATCCCGGGCTGAACAGGCGAAGCTGTGTGTTGTCTGTTTGAATTGCTCGACTGCGCACCCGTAACGTTACAGCCATGAGTATCAGTTGCTTTTTTTATGGTTCTGTTTGTAACGTGTAAAACTCTGGTTGCGGTATTCGTCTTCGACCACGTATTTACCCAGCAGCATAAAATCATCGACACCCGATGTTGGCCCGGTATAGCGCGTCAGCTGCTCACCTTTCAGATCATAAAAAATGAAAACCGGGGTTGCGCGCACGCGATTCAGCTTGAATGCGAAGTCTTTTTCCTTCATGGCGTTGCCCTGCATGTCACGAATCTCGATATCACCTTCTATGTCGACATGGAATATTAAAAAATTCGCCTGGAAATACGCCTGCACCTCTGACCGGTTGAGCACCGTGGCTTTCATCCGCGCGCAGAACGGGCAATCATCCTGCACGAACATGATCAGCAGGCCTTTTTTAGCTGACTCTTTCGCCAGTTCAAGTTCTTCCGAATAATCGCCCAGGGTCTGGTTGAAGAAATATTCATCGGGATCGCGGATTTCAGCCTGTGTCGCTTGCGTGTAAACAAGCAGCCATACACTTAAAACCCTGGCTGCAAACGGTATCAACTGGTTCACTTTGTTCTCTAGCCTTATACGATTGATATTAACGCTTCGACCACTCTCTCGGGGGTCGGTTCGAAGCCAAGTATAAGACGATGCGCAGCCTGCAAACATCCCCTGGAATAAAAAAAGGCCCGATAAACGGGCCTTTTTTAACTAGCTTATTGGCTTCTTACTTGTTGAGGTAGTCCAGATCAGACTGTTCAACATCGCCCACCGACCATGCACCGCGAGTCTTGGCATGGTTGATCGCGGCATTGATCTCAGATGATGAAGCATTCTGGTCAATATCAAATACCTGGCCAGGACGGATCAGGTCAGCATCCTTGATCTGGCTACGGTTTGTCTTGTAGATCAGCGGCCACTGGTAAGGATTAGAATAAACTTCATCTTTACCCGAGATAGTCCACAGGCTGTCGCCACCGCGTACAGAGTAGCTGGTCACTTTACCGGCTGCTGCACCTTTGCTGCCCTGTGACAGGCTGGACGCCGAGCCCGCAAGCGCAGCACGATCAGCCGCACTCAGACCATCGAGGTATTTCTTGTTTTCGAGTTCGGCCTGTGCAATCGCAGCACGTGCCTGGTCGCGGGCCTGGTTGGCGAGCTTGATGGCTTCATCCGTGTTGCCGGCAGCGAGGGCTTCTTCAGCCTTCTTGATCATATCGCCGGTGTCACGCCATTCATAGCCAGCAGCAGCGGCTTCATTGTTGGCAGCCTTGGCCTCTGCAATAGCCTGTTCAGCTGCTACAGTGCCGTCATCGACAACTTCGTCTTCACTAGTTGTGGCACATCCAGCCATCAGGCCAAGGCTGAGAAGTGCAACTGAAATCAGTCTTGCAGGTGTACGCATTTGTTTGATTCTCCGAGTATTTGGGAAAGGTATAGGAATTTGTGATTTATAATTATTTCTGGCAAATTGTAGCGGCAAAAACTAACAATGTCAGCCACCAGTGTCAAGCTGTCATTTTGATTTAGGGCAACCTGCCTGATTGCTGTAGAATTCGCTTCCACATCATTTTCCTCGCGGTTAGACATTTCATGCCTTCAAACGTTCGAATTTATTTTAACCCGGCCTGCAGCAAATGCCGCCAGGGCAAAGCTCTGCTCGAAGACCGGGGCGAAAATATAGAGATCGTCGAATACCTGGCCACACCGCCTGACAGGGACGAGCTTGTGCAGATTCTCAAGCTTCTGGGCCTGGAACCCAGGGAACTGATGCGCAGCCACGAGGCTGCCTATGCCGAGCTGCAGCTCGACCGACCCGAGCACAGCCGCGATGACCTGATCGCCGCAATGATTGCCCACCCCATCCTGATCGAGCGCCCCATTGTGGTCAAAAATGGCAGGGCGATTATTGGTCGACCGCCTGAACGCATACTGGAAATTCTCTGATGTCTGACATCCTGGTTCTGTATTACAGCCCCGGCGGCACGATTGCCGAAATGGCCAATGTCATCGCCCGCGGGGTAGAGCAAATTGACGCTATGCAGGCGCGGGTCAGGACCGTCCCGGCGGTCGCTCCGCAGGGCGAGGCCAGCGCCGGCAGCGAAACCAGCACCGGCGCACCGTTTGCCAGCCATGATGACCTGGTCGAATGCAGTGGCCTGATCCTTGGCTGCCCGACGCATTTCGGCAATATGCCGGCCGCAATGAAATATTTTATCGATGGCACCAGCCGGCTGTGGCTGTCGGGCAAACTTGTCGGCAAACCCGCCGCGGTGTTCTCCGCCAGTACCAGCCTGCACGGCGGCCAGGAAAGCACCTTGCTGACCATGATGCTGCCGTTACTGCACCACGGCATGCTGCTGGTCGGCCTGCCCTACACCGAAACCGCGCTGTTGACCACCGAGACCGGCGGCACCCCCTATGGTGCGACGCGGCTGACTGACGATATGGGTGAGCGCAAACTCAGCGACGAAGAGCGCACACTCAGCCTCGCGATCGGCAGGCGGGTTGCCGAGATCGCCCACAAACTCGAAACTGGCAGCTGACATGTCCGAACCGAACACCCTGGCGCGCATCAGCTTCGCCCGCTGGCTGACACTGGCGGGTTATTTTGCGCTTCTGATCGGTATTTCTCTCTGGCATATACTGAAAACCGAGCACGACCTGGTTTCACTCCTGCTGGTACTGCAGGTGGGCCCGCTGTTATTGCCACTGCGTGGCCTGTTGTATGCGCGAATCTACACCCACGCCTGGTCGATGTACCTGGCGATATTTTATTTCGTCCTCGGGGTGTGGTATTCAAGCGCCGACCCGTCACTCTATTTTGGCCTGTACCTGGTGACTGCCGGCCTGATGTTTTTTGTCGGCAGCCTGCTGTTTACCCGCTTCAGTGCGCGTGCCGAAAAATCCACCCAGACCAATGCCTGACAGCCGTGGCGCTAGTCGCCGCTGCTGAAAACGGTCTTGATAAACGGTATGGTGAGTTTGCGCTGCAGCGCCATCGCCGCGGTATCGAGTTTATCCAGCCGCTCGAACAGGCCAAACAGATCGCGTGGATAATGCCGCAGCAAATAATCCGCGACGTTCTCCGGCAACTCCAGCCCGCGCATTTGCGCGCGCAGGGTCAGCGCCTCGCGCTTATGGCTATCACCCAGTTCGCGCAACTGGAATACCGGCCCCCAGACCAGGCGCGAGCGCAAATCAGGCAGCCGTACCGGCAGCTTTTCAGGCGCAAGGCTCGCGCTCATTAATAAACTGCACTCACTGCTGCGAACACGGTTAATGAGATTAAACAATGCTTCTTCCCAGGCGGTATTGCCGGCAAACAGCTGGATGTCATCAATGCAGAGCAGGTCAAGCTGTTCAAGATCTTCGAATAACTGCACCGGCTGGTCGATGATTTCGGCGGCCGGCAAATAACATACCGCCGCCTGTTGCTTTGCCGCCAGGTTACACGCCGCCTGCAACAAATGACTCTTGCCCAGGGTTTCGCCTGACCACAGGTACAGCTGTTTTTCTGCACCAGTGCCGCGCATGGCACACTGGCGTAGCGTAGCTACCGCGATTTCATTGTCGCCGCTGATGTACGACGAAAAACTGAATACTTCGCGGGGTTCGAAACTGAGCGGCAATTGCCTGAACACGGAGCTGGCCTGCATCGACAAACTGGCTGTCAGTTCACCAGCCGATAGTGATACAGATTTTGCACCATCATGACTGGCGCCGGTGCTGCGACAGGTGTAGCAACAGGATCAGCTACGGGTGCAGGGTTTGCCGGTGCTGCCTCGGATAAGCTGGTCTGATTTACGACAGGAGCGGGAACCGCTGGCGTGACAGCAACGGGTTTTTTAACCGGCTTGAGTCGTGAACTGGATGCCAGCAGATTCAGAAAATCTTCCACACGCGAGCGCAATGTCAGGTTGAACACGGCATTGTCCGCACCGATGCGTGATATCTGCACGCTCTGTACCGCCTGCAGGCTGGCGAGGTATTTCTTCAGGCGCACAAAACCGGTGAGCGTATTAACATTTTCGATATCGAGGATGACGCTGGCGTCGGCGGAACTGTCGGTGGATTCCAGCACGGCATAATGCTGGCCCATGCCATCGCTGAGCTGATTGATGCCATCGAACAGCACCTGGTCATAATCCGCGCCACGTACCCCCCAGCGCTGGCTGAAACGCTGGTCGATCAGGGTCCAGTCGCCACTCCATTCCGTGCCGTTCCACGCCATGCTGCCTGCCAGTACCGGGCCATTACTATAACGCGCGGAGGCCTGCTGCAAAGGCTCGCTAAAGCCCGCCCAGACATCGGTGAATGTCAGTTTTGCCCTGTCCTTTTTATCGTAGGCGGGCCAGATGACGGGCACGCCGCGTTGCCTGAAGAGTTTTTCCGCCTGCGATTTCACCGGTGAGCGGTCACTGGCCTTGAGCAGGTACTGATTTTTACCATCACGAATCGCGAGCCAGACCACGGCGACGGGCCGCTGATCGCCCCAGATCGGGAGCCCGTTGTTGCGCAGATAATTCATGATGCGCGTGCCGTTGTATTGCAGACGGATCTGTTTTTCAATGCCTGCAGCCGCGGTGCTGGCAGCATCGAGTGCCTCGTATCGATATTGTTTGACATAGGCTGCCGCCGGCGGTGGTGTCAGACGCTGCGGCAGGCTGCTGTCGCCGGACAGGCGCACCATGACTTCAGCCAGTCCGTCAGCCATGGCAGCATTGCGCACCTCGTTGCTTTCATCACTCACCGGCAGGATGACTTCATAGAGTTCATCGAGCTGGGCCGCAGTTGCGCTGGCAGATATGGCCAGTGACAACACCAGGCCAGAGAG
>JBATHJ010000470.1:0-1534 GCA_049666625.1 Gammaproteobacteria bacterium
TTCAAACACCGGGGATTGCCGGCTAAATTCGAGTATCGCCTGCACATAATCCAGCAGCGCATCAGCCGCGTGCAGACTGGCCGCCTGCTTTTGT
Organism: Gammaproteobacteria bacterium; assembly: GCA_049666625.1. Lineage (GTDB taxonomy): Bacteria > Pseudomonadota > Gammaproteobacteria > SZUA-229 > SZUA-229 > JASBSR01. Next base: position 95 of record JBATHJ010000470.1, read on the forward strand.
ATGGTGAGCAGTTTTGCTGCATCCAGCACGGGCGTGATGTGCTCTATCATGTCACGTCGTTCCTCGCCCCTGAGCAATTCACGTTCGGCATCGCGATCGGGAAAGCCCAGTTTCAGCCGCATCAGGAACCTGTCGAGTTGTGATTCGGGCAATGGATATGTGCCAATCTGGTGCGCCGGGTTTTGCGTCGCGATCACAAAAAACGGCTCGGGCAACGCACGCGTCTCGCCTTCGATCGTGACCTGGTGTTCTTCCATCGCTTCGAGCAGGGCGCTCTGGGTTTTCGGAGTGGCCCGATTGATTTCATCTGCCAGTATAAAGTGGCTGAATACCGGGCCAGGATGAAATTCAAAACTCGAACGCTCGCGACTATATACCGAGACGCCGAGCACATCGGCCGGCAATAAATCCGATGTGAACTGAATGCGCTGAAACTCAAGCCCCATTACTTTGGCTATGGCGTGTGCCAGCGTGGTTTTACCGACCCCGGGCAAGTCCTCAATCAGCAGGTGGCCGCGCGCAACCAGGCAGGTCAGCGCCAGCTGAATCTGCTCTTCCTTACCGAGGATAACCTGGGAAACAGCGTGCGCTGCTTTTGCCATCAATGCCGTGGCAGCGCTGCGAATTTTCTTTTCCGGGACATTCATTATTATATGTACAGTACTCGCCTGTGGTTAAATTTCAAACGATTTTATTCAATCATGACAACACGAATCGCGCGCGTTATCCGGCATAAAAAATTAATCGGGACGACTAAAACAGCCCGAAAAACCCCTTATCACTTTTATGCTCTGAAATAGCCTGGATGATCGCCTGGTTTCCAGACAGTTCCGCCAGGTGGCTGGCCTGCTCACGTTTGTTATTTCGAGCATTTACATCAGCGCCCGCATTCAGCAGGCGTTTCACCGATTCGAGTTCGCCGGATTCGATAGCCAGCATTAAAGCGGTGTTGGCAACATTATTCTTTGCGTTCACGTCTGCGCCCATGGCAATCAGTTCGGCGAGTGTTTTGGGATTGCCACGCGATGCAGCAATCATCAACGCTGTATTGCCGTCAGTCGCACGTCCGTCAATGGCAGCGCCTTTTGCTATCAACAAGGCCGCAACATCGCCCGACTCAAGTGAAGCTGCGTGATGCAAAATAGTCATGCCGCGCCTGTCTTTGCTGGCAAGATTTACGCCGCTAGCCAGCAGCAATTTAACATTAGCAATTTTATTTGCCTCGACTGCATACCACAACGCATTGTGGCCTGATTCATCAGCCAGGCCCGCATCCGCACCGGCCGACAGCAGTCGTCTGACCATCTCGGGCGACATGCTGGCGGCCGCCATCATGAGTTCATTACGACCTCGCAACAATGTCCTGCCGGGTTTTGCGCCTGCATTGAGCAGCGCATCAGCAATCCCCTCATGACCGCCGCCAAATGCATACAGCAGTGC
>JBATHJ010000471.1:0-1777 GCA_049666625.1 Gammaproteobacteria bacterium
AAAACCTGTGCTGCGATCGAAAACCTGGACAGCGAGGCGATCGAATACGATGACGCCTGCGGTCGCAACCCGGTGATTGGCCTGCTTGAGTCGGCCAGGGCAAGGCACATGCGCGTTACCACGCTCGACTTGCGCAATTCGGGTGACACTGCCGGTAGCAAGGAACGCGTGGTCGGTTACGGTGCATGGATGTTCGAAGAAACCTGAACACAGATTTGTGATGCTGAGCGATCGACACAAAAAAACACTTCACGAGATTGCATACCAGTCCATCGAACAAGGCCTGATAGATGGCCGTGAGCCTGTGATTGATCTGGCAAAATTTGATCAGGCGCTATGCGAAAAGCGCTCGACCTTTGTCACCCTGAAAACGCATGACAAATTACGCGGCTGCATCGGCACGCTCTCACCGGTTCGGCCACTGGTAGAAGACGTCGCACACAATGCTTACGCCGCTGCCTTCCATGACAGCCGTTTCGAACCTTTAAATAAAACCGAGCTCGCAGCGCTTTCGATTCATATCTCAATACTCAACTCAGCTGAAGACATGGCCTTTGATTCAGAACAGGATTTGCTCCGCCAGCTCAGGCCAGGTATCGATGGCATTATTCTGCAGGAAAACACCAGGAGAGCGACCTTTCTTCCCTCTGTCTGGGAATCGATAGATAGCAGGGCTGAATTTATTCATCACCTGAAGTTAAAGGCAGGCCTGCCAAAAGACTACTGGAGCGAGAATATGCAGATACAACGCTATACCGTTGATGAATTCTGATATCAGACCGGCTTAACCGCTGCCGCACTTTACCGCATGAAATTCACCTGGCTATAAACTATCGTTATTTCTGGTACCTGGATTATATTTAATACAACGCAGACATGGTGCAAAAGCGATGATTAACAAGAATATTAAATGCATACTGCCACCGCCCCTGCCACTTCGATATGACACTTTCACATTTACTTCTTTTTTCTTTATTTTTTGTTTAAATTTGTATAAATCCCAGTCGATAATTTTCGCCAGCTCTTCGATTGCGAGCTCAAAGCCACGCTGTGATCGTGCACGCAACTCTTCTGCGACGAAAGCACTGGCCGAGTCGCCCTGAACATTGCTGGTGGCCTCTGACCTGAACAGTAGCTCTTCACTGTCTATATCGTAGACTGCAGCGTCAACCATCGTAATAGTATCGTTTTTATCGCCCTTGAATACATAACGCCCGACGATGGTCCAGTGATATGCCAGCGACATCGCGTTGCGCTCGGTGTATTGCACCTGGTCGTAGGACAACAGCACGACAACATCGATATCGAGGTCTTTTTTGATTTGTTGCAGGTTACTAAAACTGCCTTTTCTTTGTAGCAGGCCGGAAGGAATGACCTCGACCTTGTTGATAATGTCTCTTTGATTGAAGCGATCGGCCACCTTGCTCAATAATTCGCGCTTGAGTTCCTCGTTCAGATCGTGGCGCCGAAATGATCCGCAGCTATCGGGTACAAATGCGATGCCGACTTTTAATGGCAATACCAGTTCAGGTATCCGGGTTTCAATAATCACCTCGTCACGCTGGTTGGGATAGAGGTATTCGACTGTGCTGCTGACTGACCTTTGCTGACTGCTGTAATCCACACCCAGCAGGCCTTGAATGGTAGAACATCCGCTGACGAGCGAAACCAGGAAAAACAACACGACTGATTTGTACACACGAGATCCCTGTAGCGTTTGTGATGAGCAGTATTATCAGATATTCCATAGCCTTATACCACCCTCAATCATCGATGC
>JBATHJ010000472.1:0-3213 GCA_049666625.1 Gammaproteobacteria bacterium
GTGTTTGAACGTGCCATCGGCAGCGGCAAGCGCGTGGTGTATGCAGAGGGTGAATCACAGCGCGTGTTGCAGGCCGTGCAGCAGGTGGTTGACGATGATATCGCCAGGCCGATACTGATCGGTGATCCAAAGATTATTCTGCAACAGATTGCACGGCTTGGCCTGCGGCTTCGTGATGCTGTCGATATTGAAATTGTCGATCCACACCACAGTCCGAATTACGAAAAACACTGGCAGCGGTATCATGAACTCATGGGTCGCATGGGCGTCACCCCGGGCGGCGCCCAGTACCTGGTGAAAACCCAGCACTCGGTGCTGGCGGCACTCATGCTTGATGGCGGTGAGGCAGATTCGATGATTGCCGGTGTGATCGGTGGTTTTCAGCGCCACATGCATCATGTGCTCGACATTATCGGCACCGCGCCCGGCATACTCGGTGCATCCACCATGGTGGCGCACCTGTTGCCCAAGCAGACACTCTTTATATGCGATGCGCATGTCAGCACCGATCCCGGTGCTGAAGAAATAGCCGAGATGGCATTGCTGTGCGCGGAAGAAATCGAAGCATTTGGCCTGAAACCGAGAGTCGCCTTGCTGTCGCATTCAAGTTTTGGAACTTCACGCGCACCCTCGGCAGTAAAAATGCGCCAGGCTTTACAGATACTTGTACAACGTGCACCCATGCTCGAAGTGGAGGGTGAAATGCACGCGGATGCCGCGCTCTCGGAAGAAATTCGACATCGTATATTTCCCAATTCACGCCTTAAAGGCAGTGCCAACCTGCTGGTCATGCCCAATGCCGACGCCGCCAATATTGCCGTCAACTTATTGAAAGTCCTCGGTGGAGGTGTCACTGTCGGGCCGATCCTGGTGGGTACACAAAAGTCGGCGCATGTGATGACTCAGTCAGCCACGGTGCGCAGCCTGGTGAACATGAGCGCGATTGCAGTTGAACATGCATTGCGCAAAGAGCAGCGTTGTGCAGTTCCTCTTTGAGCGATCATTGAAATCACTCGATACAATTTTGTGATCCAGGTACGAAATTTTACAATCAGCCAACTAATGATCTCCCAATTAACAAATTGATTTGTTAGACTTGATCGCGTGCCATGGATGGGTGTGTCTTACCCGATTCAGGGCGCATACATCAACATTAACAGGGAGATTCATCACATGGCAAAAATATCACCACATGGCATGACCAAGGCCCGCGGCTGCGAACATGCCAGTCTAGGTAACTTCTGTAAACTTTTTCCAAATTTAAAAAGCTGGGCGACTGAATGTGGTATCAAGCAGCAGTGCGAGGCTGAAGAAATTGCGGCTCTGCTGGGCGGTCCCGGCGGTATAATGCATGATGCACGCGGCGAATCGGGTGACAGTGGTATACCCGCAGCGTACACGTTTTTTGCGCAATTTATCGATCATGACATCACGCTCGATACCACCACGGCGCTGCACGGCGCACCGGTCGCCGACATCGACAATCTGCCCAATCTACGTACTGCTTCACTCGACCTGGATTGTGTGTACGGCCTTGGTCCGGAAGCCATGCCGTTCCTGTTCGACCAGAGCCAGGCCGGTCGTTTGCTCATAGGCAATGAAAATAATACCCACAACGATGTGCCGCGCAACAGCGATGGCCGTGCGCTGATCGGCGACCCGCGCAATGACGAAAATATTTACGTGTCACAAATGCAGCTGATGTTCCTGCGCTTTCATAATCGGCGCATTGTTGGCCGCAGTTTTGAAAAGGCACAGGAAGATTGCCGGTTTCATTATCAATGGGTCGTGTTGTACGATTTTCTGCGCCGGGCGTGTGATCCTGATGTTTATAACCATGCCTTGCCGTTAATCGAAGACCGCAAGTCGCACTATCCATATTGTCCACCGCTTGATGACTGTGGCCGTATCTGTATGCCGGTTGAATTTTCGGTCGCCGCGTATCGTTTCGGTCATACCCTGGTGCGATCACAATACCCGGTGAATGCGGATTACCCTGTGGTTGATCTGTTCGATGAACGCTTTGGTACACTCGGGTTTTCACATGTGCCGGAAAAACTGGTAGTTGACTGGCGCTTCCTGCTGGATGTCGAACCCTGTCATGAATACGTAAAATCTAAAGCAATCGACCACCTGCTGGCGGATGAAATGATTCGCCTGCCCGATCCCGTGGTGGGCCGCAGTGCCGGCGCAAATGATCGTTCACTGGCGTTCCGCAATTTATTACGCGGCTATGTGCTGGGCCTGCCGAGCGGACAGAGTATTGCCAAAGCACTGGCAAAAGGCTGCAAGCATGGCGGTTATGGCAAGCTGGTCGAGAACTGTGATTTACCGTTTGATCAAATCGAAGGCTGGGAATGTATTCCGAAAGCCACGCGAGACAAACTTGAAAAACACACGCCGCTGTTTTTATACCTGATGCTGGAAGGCACTGCCTCGGGCGGGGAACATCTCGGCCCGGTGGGTTCGGCGATATTGCTGGAAGTGTTCGGTACCATGCTGAAAAAGTGCAGCACGTCTTTCCTGAATTACCAGGAAAATGGCAAGTACAAAACGTGGTGCCCTGATCCCTGTATCTGGAACCCGAAAGGACTCAAAGACGTCGACCCGAAAAATACGCGCCTGTCTGCAGGTGAGGGTGATCCTTGCAAAACCCCCGCTGAAACTCCGAAAGGGTTTACCCTGGCTGATATTGCGCGCTACGTCGGGTGATGATGTAAGCCCGCCAGGCTGATGGCGTAATAACACACAGGGGGGCATTAGCTCCCCTGTGTTTTTTCTGGGTATTTTTAGCTGTTATATCAACCCGAGCGCACCGCATTGATGCGCATGGATTTCTACAGCGCCGGCTGGTCAGTGATTATCGCCGCAACTGCTAGCTGATGACAGCTGTGACAGGCGTGATATACACGCCGAAGGCAATACCCAGCACGAACAACAGGCAAATGAAGATGAACTGTTTCATAGACCTGATAGCGGCCGTTTTTCCGAATCCTGTAGTCAGATCCATGCGGCAAGGTCTGTTTTATGATGAACGGGCAGTATTCCTTCAGCCAGTTGTATAACAGGCAAACGACTGACGTGTGATTCTAAGTGGCCAGGCCATGGGCATGAAGTTTATGTACAGGCATTCGATAATATTAACGCTGTTCGTAAACCGCCATGATTTCCCTGAGTTCATCCAGCACCCGCTGGCGTTCGACCGCACTCAGT
>JBATHJ010000473.1:0-2867 GCA_049666625.1 Gammaproteobacteria bacterium
GCGTTCTGCCGATGAGCTGGTGGCGTTGTGGAAACCCGAGATAGAAAAAGTTGCAGAGCTGGATAAACTGGTTATCCAGAAAAGCCGCTGGGGCGCATCTTCCGGCAGCGCTGTCGAAATTGTGGTGCTGGAAAACGATGATGACTTGCTCGATCAGGCCGCCGATAGTTTGCTGGCTGCGATGCAGCAACATCCCGACCTGGCGAATGCCGAAATCGACCGTCCGTTGAAACTGCCGGAATACAAGGTTGATATTCTACGCAACAAGGCCAAGCGTCTGTCCATCAACCCGGTGGATATTTCAACCACGTTCCGCGCATCACTGGAAGGCGACATTCTCTACGAACTGCCGATGGGCAATGAGCACATCGATGTGCGCCTGTCGGTGCTTGCAAGCGCCAAGCAGGATATCGATAGTATTCTCGAGATCCCGGTGGAAAACCGTTCTAACTACCTGGCGCCGATGAGTGACCTGGTGACCATAACAAAAGTCCAGTCGCCGACGTCGATCACGCGCCGAGATACCCGGCGCTCGACCACGGTGCTGGCCGATCTGAAACAGGGGGCTGTTAAAACGCCGCTGGAGATTGCCGACGACCTGGAAAATGGTGTGTTTGATGATATTGTCAGCCGGCAGCCTTCCACCAGCCTCAACTTTGACGGCGAAGTGGCTGATTCGCGCGAGTCGAAGAATGACCTTAACAATGCAATTATCATGGTGGTCTTCCTGATCTTTGCCATTCTTGCCATTCTGTTTAATTCGGTGACGCGGCCGTTGTTGATCATGCTGGCAATTCCGTTTGGCGTGGTCGGTGTGATTTTCGCTTTTTACTTTCACGGCCAGACCCAGTTCGGCTTTTTTGCCGCCATCGGTACCCTGGGTATGGCAGGTGTGGTGATCAACGACGCTATTATTATGTTGACCAAGCTCGACCAGGAGTTCGATGACCATGCTGACTTGCCGCTGAATCATAAAATTGCGCGCATCGCCCAGACCCGTCTCAAGGCGGTGTTACTGACCACCCTGACCACGGTGGCCGGCGTGTTACCAACCGCCTATGGTGTCGCCGGATTCGATGCCATGCTGGCAGAGATGATGCTGGCGATGGCCTGGGGCCTGGTGTTTGGTACCTTGATTACGCTGTTATTAACGCCCTGCCTGTACAGTTTTCATCAGGACATGCAGCAGCGTTTCCACAGGGTGATTCGTTAAGCTTATGTCGATGCCTTGCTGCAGATATCTGTTCACAGCTGTAGTGCTTGTTGCAGCCTGCCTGCTTGCCTTACCGGAAATGGTTTTGGCGGCTGTGCCCGACAGCCAGAAAAAACTCACGCTGAAAGAATTTATTGAGCTCGCTACAATAAATGATACGACCTTTGAAACGATCCTGATCGACCAGCTGCCATTGCAATACCGTCGTGATGCGCTCTTGCCCGAGCACGACCTGATCGCCAACATCAAGTACCAGCACAACTTTTACCTCGACCAGGACCGCAACAATCCGGAAGCCACGCTGTCGCTGAGCAAACTGTTTCTGAGTAGCGCTACGGACGTATCGGTATCCTATAACAAGGCATCATCGTCTTTAACGACGACTGATGAATCCAGCCTGCAGTTTTTAATCTCGCAACCGATCGCAAAAAATGCCTTTGGTAAGGGTATCGAGTTGCAGGACAAGATTATCGGCATCGAAAATGATGTCAGCCGCTACCAGATTATCGAAGCCTACGAAGATTACCTGGCCAGTCTCACCACGGCTTATTACAGCTGGTATTCTGCGTATGAAGACCTCAGGGTAGGCAAGGCCTCATACAAATCCAGCCAGAAGTTGCTCGATAATATCCTTGATCGGCAACGCCAGAAAATAGCCCTGCCTATCGATGTCAACAAGATGAAATTATTGCTCATCGCAAAAAATGAAAATCTCATTATTCTGCAGTCAATTTACGACGAAGTTTCGAACCTGATCTTCAAAGCTATCCGCACCCGGGAGGACAGCGGCTACGTTCCAGTGGAACCGGACAAACCGGTGAGCGATGTTGAATTTGATCGGGACTATGAAATATTTACCCGAAGCAGCCGTACCTACCAGGTGCTGAACCTGCTGGAAAACCAGGGCACACTGCAAGTGAAAAAAACGGCTGATGATCTTTTGCCATCGACCAACCTGTTGCTCGGTTATCGCCTCGATGGTGAAGACTGGGGGATTCGTCAAAGCGATGACAGTTTCTTTGCGGGCATCTCGTTAAGCTGGCCTATTGGCCACACTGCCGACAATGCCAGGAACCGGATTGCAAAAATAGAATACAGAAAAACCGTGCTGTCGAACCAGAACAAGTACGAGGAACTGCGCACCAACCTGAAAAACCTTTACCTGCAGATCAGGCGCGAACAGCAGCTCATTGTCGTCGCGCAGAAAAAAATCAAACTGGCCGAAGCTATCCTGACTGACGAAGCTGAAAACTATTCTTTTGGAAAAGTCACGCTCAACGACTATCTCGATGCAGTCAACCGGGTCGATGAAAACCGCTTCAACTATACCGAACGCATGGTGCAACTCAATAAGCTCCTGCTCGAATGGTTGCGCCTGACTGACCAGCTGGTCGATGAAAGAATAATTGAATAACTGGGCTCAGCAATTATCGGGGTCGGAGTGATTTAATACGAAGGCATAAATACATGCGCATACTGCGTATTAACAAATGGCAGAACATCGAGGCCAGGTGCTTCGCCTGTCACAAGCCATTTAATTTCTAAACCCTGAGGTGAAGGTGTAGTTATTGAGTGAAAGTCTGAATTTTACATCAATCTCCCAGTACGCAGTCCAGGCTGCAAATCGAAAAAGCATTGCAAGACAGCCCGGCTG
>JBATHJ010000474.1:0-2574 GCA_049666625.1 Gammaproteobacteria bacterium
CAGCGATTGCGTTTGGCGGTATTCGTCCGCACCAGGAGTTGCGTGATGTTTTCTATGGCGAGATTTTGTACTACGCCTACCAGGAAGTTTTTTTCGAAGCCATTTCCCATCTCGATAACGAACTCGGCCAGTACTACGCGCTGGACGAACCCGAACTCGACACATTTAATTTTCACCGCGACCAGGCCGAATTTTCGGTCGGTGATATCGAATTGTCCTATCGCATGCATCAGCGAGCCGGGCGTGCGTTAAGTCGCGTACTCGATGAAAATGTCGAACCCGGTGAGCGTAACGATGCCGCTTTCCGCCTCGCACGTCTGTATTACCGCAAGCAGGAATATGTCAGCGCGCTGCACGCAATCGAACTCATCAAGGGTGAAGTGCCGGAAAAAATTGCCAGTGATGAAACTTTTCTGCGGGCACAGATCTACGCCGCGACCGGAAAATTTGCCGATGCCATTAAATTACTCGAGGGCATGCGCGGCAAAGCGGATTACAGCGGCTACACCGAATACAATCTTGCCATGGCTTACCTGCAAAGTGGTGACCAGGCAAAGGGACTGGAGGTGCTCGACGAGCTGGGCACACTAAGCACTGATGACAAGGCCGTGCTCGCACTGAAAGACAAGGGCAATCTCAAGCTGGCCTATTATTACCTTGAAGAAAGCCAGCCGCAAAAAGCCAGGGGCTACTTTGAACGCGTTCGCCTCGACGGCCCGTTTTCCAATCGTGCATTGCTGGGCGCAGGCTGGGTTGAAGTCGCAGAGAAACGTTTCGATCGCGCGCTGGTGCCGTGGACTTTATTGCATGAGCGCCTGCAGACCAACGAGTCGGTGCAGGAAGCCATGATGTCTGTGCCCTACGCCTACAGCAAGCTTGACGTGCACGGCAAGGCGGCCATCATGTATGGCCGTGCGCTGGATGTGTTCGGCAGTGAAATCGACAGCCTGGATGCGTCCATCAAGAGTATTCGTGAAGGCAAATTCCTGCTTGCACTGATCGACAAGCAGGCGGACAAGGATAAAAACTGGGTAGTGAACCTGCGTGATTTACCGGACAGTCCGGAAACGCGTTACATCATGGAACTGCTGGCCGGCCATGACTTCCAGGAATCACTGAAAAATTACAAGGATCTGGCCGAGTTGCGTCAGTACCTCACAGAATGGCTCTATAATCTGGATGTGTTTGAAGAAATTATTGCTATCCGCCGGGCGTATTACGAGCCGCTCCTGCCCGAAGTCGAGAAAGAATTCAAAAAACTCGATTCCAGAATCAAGTTGCGCGTCGAACAACGTGGCCGTCTGAATGATCGTATCCAGTCCATGCTGATCGCGCGCCGTCCCGAGTATCTCGCGACCGCAAACGAGCGCAGTGTTATCGACACGCTTGCAAAAATGAAAGTCGACCTCGAAGCCAGCCCGGCGTTAATGACCGAGGCTGTGCGTTATCGCATGGAACGCCTGGAGGGCGTACTGCAATGGCGCATCAAGCTGGACTACGATGCGCGCCTGACCACGGCTTATGAACATTTGCAGGAGCTCGATGACGAAATTGATGGCATGAACAAACGCTACCGTTCGTTTGTGCGTACCCGGCAGGCGGCCACACAAAGTTATGAAGGTTATGCTATCCCGATTCAGCAATTGCGCACGCGCCTGAAATCTGCGCAGCTTAAATTACGCGGTGTGATGGCGAGGCAGGGCCGGGTGCTGGAACAGCTTGCCATTAACGAACTCGATCGCCGGCGCAAGCGACTTGAAGATTACCAGGTGAAAGCACGCTTCGCGCTTGCCGAAAGTTATGACCGCGCGACCAAGGCGCAGGAGAAAGAAGAAATCGAAGCGCTTGAAGCCAGGGCGAGAGAATCACAGCTGAAAGAAATGCAGGAAAACCCGGTACCGGGCGCGCCTGTCCCCGAGACAGTGCCAGCCCCCGAAGTGACGCCTGCGGCAGAACCTGCCGCGGTTGAGCCGGAGGCTGTGCAATGAACACGCTGCATGACAACGTGCTTGCCCGACTCATGCTGGCGGTTTCGTTTTCGCTGCTGGCAGCCTGCGCGGGCAACAGTACCCAGGGTACGCTCGCCAGTCTGAAGGAAGTCAAACTCGAGATTAAAGAAGAAAAAATCGAAGGCAGCCTGGAGAAAGCCCTGCAAAGCTACCAGCGTTTCCTCGAAGAAACACCTGAAACCGCGATGACACCGGAAGCCATCCGCCGTCTCGCAGACCTTAAAATCGAAAAAGAATATTCTGTCAGCGCGCCATCGAACAGTGTGGTGATCGACGTGCCGGATGAAGCGCCTGAAGCAGACGTTACACCTGCAGCCTCAGCCGCAGAAACATCTGCCGAAGCAAAAGCCTTGCCACTACCCGTCGATAACACAGAACCGGTGACCACAGCACAGTCCGCCAGCATGGATACACCCGCAGTGCCCGTGGTCGGCAGCAAGCAGGCGGCCGCGATTACCGATAGCAGTAAACAGCAGACCAGCAAGCAGTCGGCATCGATTGCAGATCTCAGTGAATCAGAAAAAGCTTTCAGTGAGCGCGCGACCAAGCAGGAAAAACTCAAGGC
>JBATHJ010000475.1:0-2468 GCA_049666625.1 Gammaproteobacteria bacterium
TCACACAGGACGCGTAAATAGCGTATTTTCTGCCTTGAGAGTCCGCAGACCGCGAGTTGCTCATCACTGAGTGAGGCTATTCGCCTGGAAGTGAATTCAGCTGTGCGATGCTGCTTCAGGAGTTTAGCCTCGATACTCCGCGCCGACGCCACCGACAGCTGCTGGTTGATAATCGCCCAGGCCAGCACGTGAAAGCCTGATTTGTGGATCAGTGCGTTGCCATCAAATAATGTGCACGGCCCGTGCTGTTCGATGAGACCGGCGAGCACGCTATCGGTTTTAATCAAATGTCGTTCGGCTTTTTTAACGAGTTGTTTCATATTCGCAGAGTATTGCCTTATTGGCCTGTTCTGGCTTGTTCTGTGAGCGAAAACCGGTATGATTGCGCCTTATATTCCACCCGCAGTTCATCCCATGGCACCAGTCTTACTCGATCAACGACGACAATTACAAATATTGGCAGCGATGCTGCTTGCCCTGGTGATCGCCTATGGTGCTGGCTATTCTACCGGCGTCAACAAGGCTGAGAACAGCCAGGCGCAGGCGTCTGACCGTGTCGCGTTGACACTCCCGGAACCGAGCGTCGCTGACAGCATTGATCCGGTGGTGCCTGAGGTCATTGCGCCCGGTGCAGAAATAGATGTCGACGTGCCCGATGATACGACGCAGGCATCAGCAGTCACACAGGCAGATCCTGTTCCGGCCCGGCCTGCGCCGCCTAAGCCTGCAACCGTGAAACCAGCTGAACCGGCTGCGGTTGCCAGTATAAAACCGGCGCCCGAAAGCGTTGCAGTTGTCGAGCCAGCCGTCGAAGCAGGTCTCGCTATCGGAGGCCCGGCGCCGGATCCGCAGGAAAACGAGGCACTGGCGTCACTTGCTGTGATTGATGATGCCAGCGCAGAAGATGCACTCTATAGTATCCAGGTGGCTATCTACGGCAGTTTCAACAATGCCCAGCGCCATGTCGATGAACTCAGCGAACTAAATCTCAGCGCCAGGCTTGACGAATACCTGAACAAGGACAACCAGACCCGCTACAACGTGCGATTCGGTTATTTTGCCAGCCGTGCCAGCGCGGTCGCGGCGCTCGAAGCCTGGCAATCAACCGCCCAACCGAAGTCAGGCAGCGGTTACGTGGTGCGCCTGTCGCGATAAAGTCTACTCGTGGCTGTAAAACTGCTCTGTTTTGACCTGGACGACACCCTCTGGCCGTGCAGCGCGACTATCATGGCGGCGGAAAACAAGCTGTATCAGTGGATGCAGCAGCATGTGCCGCAAATCACCGCGCAACACGATATCAACAGCCTGCGTGACTTGCGCATCGCGTTTATGCGCGAACATCCCGACATCGCCCACGATCTCACGCAAATGCGGCTGGCATCGATGCGCGCGCTCGCTGATGAATTTGGACTCGCGCATGACTGGGTCGAGCCGGCGTTTGAGCTCTATTACCAGGCACGCCAGCAGGTCACACTCTACACCGACGTGGCGCCGGCGCTGGATACGCTGCATCGACGCTTTCGACTGGCGGCCATCACCAATGGGAATGCCGATATTCATCTGACCGGGGTGGGGCACTGGTTCGAGTTTGCCGTCAGTGCTGCCGGCGTGGGTAAGGCGAAACCTCACCCGGCCATTTTCGAAGCGCTGCTCGACCAGGCCGGTGTGAACACGGCCGAAACAGTCCTCATTGGCGATGACCCGCAGCGCGATATTTTCGGCGCCTGCCAGCTCGGCATGCGCACTGTCTGGGTCAATCGCACACAGCAGGAGTGGAGCCATCCCCGCTGCAGGCCCGATGCGCAGGTGACAGACTTTAATGATCTGGCCGATATTCTTCGCCAGTTAGAGGCATGACCTCAAATTATATATAATGCGGCTATTAATCAGCCCCCATTCGATGCGTGAGCACATTAAATGAAGTTTAAGACAGACGATGTAAGAATCTCCGGCCTGCAGGAAGTGGTACCTCCGGGTGAGCTCCATGCCGAGTTTCCGATGGATGAGCACGCCTCCGAGACTGTCTATCACACACGCCACGCGATCCATAATATTCTACATGGCCAGGATGAACGGCTGGTAGTCGTCGTGGGCCCCTGTTCAATTCATGATCCAGCAGCTGCGCGTGAATACGCGGGCAAGCTCAAGCCACTGATAGACGAACTCGATGAAGAGCTCTGTATCGTAATGCGCGTGTATTTCGAAAAGCCGCGCACCACGGTTGGCTGGAAAGGCATGATTAACGATCCGGACATGGATGAAAGCTTTCACATCAACAAGGGATTGCAGCTGGCGCGCAGCCTGTTGCTCGACCTGGCGAAACAGGGCGTACCCGCGGGTACCGAATTTCTCGACCTGATCAGTCCGCAATACATCGCTGACCTGGTCAGCTGGGGCGCGATCGGTGCACGCACCACCGAAAGCCAGGGCCATCGCGAACTCGCGTCCGGACTGTCGTGCCCGATCGG
>JBATHJ010000476.1:0-3753 GCA_049666625.1 Gammaproteobacteria bacterium
CACGAAGTACAGTGAAACCGTAAGCTGCGTCAGCCTGGATATCACCGCGGCTGGAAGCAGGGACAAACTGCTGCAAGGCTTGCCGAAACGCATCGACGTCCTGCTCGGTCACAAGGAAGCCTGTGACTCAACACCCGAAGGCACGACCTTACTGATGACCGGCAGCCACTGCCCGGTACAGATGTTCCGCATCGGCAACAACGTGTACGCCACCCAGTTCCACCCGGAAGGCGACACCGAAGAATTCATCCTGAGAATCAACACCTACGCAAATCACGGCTATTTCGAACCGCATGAAGCGGAAGCATTAAAAAAGGAAGTCACTCGAAAACCGACGCCTTATGCGCAGGAGATACTCAGGCGGTTTGTGGAGTACTACTACAGCCGGGATTAAATGGGCGTTGACTCCTTAAAGTGTTTTTTCAATAAGATAAGGGCCGGTAACAAATGTTTATCATTTGTTACCGGCCCGTTTAAATCTTTTACTCCCCTCTTGCGCTCACTGAGGAGCGATTAATCTGCAAGGAGTTTTCCGCGAGTATGTCTGAGCGTTTTCTGCGAGTTACACAGCGGCCTTGCAGATTAATCGTGACGAAGGGACCCTCAATGTAGTTTATTGAGGGTGAGCGCAGTGGGCGGCATTTTCTCTACAAAACACATCCATGTGTTTTGCCCTTCGGGCCGCAAAAAACGCGTTCAATTTTGCTCCCGGAATAATTAGTGGTTACTTTCCTTGTTGCTGTAGATTTAAATCGCCGGGAGCGATTTAACACGCGCAAAGCGCAGCCCGAAGGGTGGATTACAGGGATGTAATCCATACAAAGAAAGTGACTCGCCCGTGGGTGCGATGACCCACTACCACTGAAGCTGAAAAACTGAAAAACTGAAAAATCTAAAACCAGATCCTTCACTGTCGTTCAGGATGACATATTTCAATGAAAGTCATCTTTTGTCTATTTCTATATCCGAATTATTAATCCGGGAATCACAGCGCGGGACGAACAGGAAACCATGATATGCTCCCGCGTAATCAAGCCAAGTAATCGCACGGTTGACACATAGATATGCAAGAACAGGAAGGCGTCATTCAGTTCGATCTGCACTGGCGACAGACAAATGTGATACGCGCAGACCTGGCAGCGCTCAACGCCTGGCGCAGCATCCTGTGTAAACTGGATCTCATCGGCCAGGATCTACAGCGGTATAACGGCGTCGGCTTTGGTAATGTCAGCCAGCGTTATGGCACCGAAGACCAGTTCATCATCAGCGGCACCCAGACCGGGCACATTGCACATACCGATGAAAGCCACTATGCACTTGTCACCGATTTCGACCCGGACACCAACCGCGTCGTAGCAGAAGGCCCGCTTCGTCCATCATCGGAATCGATGACGCATGGCGTTATATACAGGCTGGACGACTCGGTGAATTGCATCGTGCATGTGCATTCACCTGACATCTGGAATGTCGCGTCGAAACTGGTGCTACCCATGACCCGTGCAGAAGTGGCTTATGGCACGCCCGAAATGGCTTCAGAAGTATCACGTCTGTTCAGAGAAACTGATGTGCGCGAGCGCGGAATATTCGGAATGGCCGGTCATCGCGATGGCGTAGTCGCTTTTGGATCGTCGCCCGAGATTGCGGGTGTTGCACTAATTAAAATACTGGCGCGTAGCGCTGGATGAATAAATAATGGGTCGGTGGGAAATGATCACATTTGTCACCGACACCTTTATGTTATTATTGTAAATAATTGTCCGCTGAGCTCTATAACGCAGAATTTTATTTATACTTAAAAGACTATAGTATTTATTCAGGCAAATAATGATCACGCATAATGACGCCCTCAAAGAGCTTAATGAGCGAGCCAGTTTGAAGGAAAAGCTAATTGCAGCACACCAGTCTATGCGTGAGATTTTCCCTTTTATTTCCCGTATTGCTATTACCATCTACGACCCTGAAACCAATATACTCAAAACCTATCTGCACAGCAGCGGTGAAGATCACCCGCTGGATAATTACCAGGCGATACTCGATGACGCACCTTCATTAAAAGCCATACTTGATGCAGGCCTGCCACGTGTTATCAACAACATGCTTACCTTTGAAGAAGGCCAGCATGAACACACAACAAGAATCGGTCGCCAGGGTTATGCCGCCAGTTACACCTTGCCCATTTTTAACGAGGGCGTGTTTTTTGGTTTTATGTTTTTTAACGCAAACGAAAAAGATGTATTTACCGAGGATGTACTGCGCCAGGTCGACATTTACAGCCATATGATCTCGTTAATGGTTATAAATGAATTAGCGTCAATAAAAACCCTTACTGCTGCAGTTAAAACCACTGGCAGAATTACCCACATTCGAGATCCGGAAACCGGCAGCCATCTTGATCGCATGTCGCGATTTAGTCGACTCATTGCGAGCACGCTAGCAGATAAATATAAATTAGATGATGCCTATATTGAACATATTTTTATGTTCTCGCCGTTGCACGATATCGGCAAAATCGGCATACCCGATAACATCCTGCTTAAACCTGGTGAGCTGAACAAAGCTGAAAGGTCAGTAATGAACACCCATGCGCTCAAAGGCCGGGAAATGATAGAAGAGCTACTGGAAAACTTTGGTTTTGAAAATGTCGATTACATGACGGTATTGCGCAATATTGCAGAGTTTCATCATGAAGCAATTAACGGCAGCGGTTACCCTTCAGGCATTAAAGGTGATGACATACCACTGGAAGCGCGTATTGTAGCCGTTGCCGATGTGTTTGATGCCTTAACCAGTAAGCGCCCGTATAAGGAAGCGTGGGGTAATGATGAAGCAATAGCAACCTTGAAGACCATGGTGGGCGAAAAACTTGATGAGGATTGCGTCAATGCGTTGATTGATAATATGGATAAGGTGCTGGAGATACAGCAGCAGTTCAGAGCGAATGTCTATGGGTGATTTGATTTAAGCTAAGCTAAAGGTGCAAAAGGGAATGTAAAAAAAGGCAGCCAATGGCCGCCTTTTTTATTGAACACGGATTAGCTTTTGCCGTTATTCAAGCGCACTACAGGACCAGCCCCATCCTTCCTGCTTCTCAACAAATGCCTTTGCTTTATCCAGGCAGAAATCTCTATCATTGATAGCAGTCCATAAAGTCTGTACACCGCTGGATTTCTCATAGGTGACTTCACAGACAGTTTCGGTTTCCGGGTTATCGTAAACAACCTTGATAACGCGGACCTTGCCAGCGTGCTCACAGGTAGAGACCAGGTCGCCAGATGCTTTAGCAGCAGTCCCGTAATCATCATCTTGCTCAACGACTTCATCAGCCATAGCGGCTTTCTTCGCTGCTGCGTCCGCTTTAGCTTTTGCGTCAGCTTTAGCTTTTGCTTCTGCTGCTGCCGCGGCTGCTTTTTTCTCTTCCATCGCAGCTGACTGCTCTTGTTTCATCATCTCCGCTTTGGCGCTGGCATCGCTCTCGGCAGTTTCCTTCACTTCATCCGAAGCACATGCGCTGATAGCAGCGAACCCCACAACCATTATTAACAGGTATATATTTTTCATCAGACTCTCCATCATTTATTAATTATTCAAATATTAAGCGCGCGATTTTAACTGAAATACAGGAATAAAGGGACATAGTGATAATGCTTTAGCAAAGAGACGGAATGGTCATTGGTAAAAATGGTCGGTGACCGATACGAACTACTGCAAAACATAAACAACCGGGGTCTAAACACAGTATTACCTTATATTAGT
>JBATHJ010000477.1:0-4221 GCA_049666625.1 Gammaproteobacteria bacterium
ATGACAAAGGTACCATTGTCGGTCATCAGGGGCATTTCGCCCATGTAGACTTCCTGCTCTTTTACTTCTTTGGGTGTAATTCTTTTTTTGCTTTCCTTGTCATATATAACAAGGCGCAATACGACACGCAGCGGCGCGGCGTAGGTCATGCCACGCAGCTGGCATTCTTTAACATCGAATACCGGCTTACCGAGGGTATAACTGACGTACTGTAGCTCTACATGGCCCGAGTAACTGACAATCGGGAATACAGAACTAAAGGCACCTTGCAGGCCCACATCCATACGCTCTTTTACAGACTTGTCTGCCTGCAGGAAGCCTCGATAGGAATCGAGCTGCATGGAGAGCAAGTAGGGTACATCCAGTATGGGTGGACGTTTACCGAAATCCTTGCGAATACGTTTTTTCTCGGTAAAAGAATATGCCATCGGTAATCCTCGTCTATGCTTGCATTCTATGTGTTGGGTACGCAACACGCGCACCCGTTGTTTCAGCTATTTCAACCGGAAACAGGAAAAGGCCGGCGACCATGTTTTGTTAAAAACAATGGCTGCCAGCCTGACCTGCTGCTGAATCCAGTATTCAGCGATCTGTCTATTACTTAAGTTCGACAGATGCGCCAGCTTCTTCAAGCTGCTTTTTAATTTCTTCAGCTTCAGTTTTGGAAGCGGCTTCCTTGACTGTGGTCGGTGCACCTTCAACTGCATCCTTGGCTTCTTTCAGACCAAGACCAGTGATGGTACGTACTGCTTTAATCACAGCAACCTTGTTTGCGCCCATGCCGGTAAGAACGACATCAAATTCTGTCTGTTCTTCAGCAGCAGCAGCGGCTTCACCAGCAGGTGCGGCCACGGCTACTGCAGCAGCAGCAGACACGCCAAATTTTTCTTCCATTGCAGAAATCAGATCAACGACTTCCATAACGCTCATATTGGAAATGGTTTCCAAAATATCATCTTTTGAAACAGCCACGACTATTCTCCAGAGTAAATGTTAAATGTGTTTGCAAAGCAGCGTTGGTTACTACGCGCCCGCCTGTTTTTGGTCTCTTACAGCAGCCACGGTGCGAACAAATTTCGCGTGTGGCTCCTTGAGGGTACGTACGAACTTCTCGATCGGTGCCTTCATTACACCCATCAGCATGGCAAGCGCCTGCTCACGGTTAGGAAGACTGGACAGACGTTCGATCTGATCCACCGTCAACAATTCACCACCAACGGCAATAACCCTGGCGATAAGCTTGTTGTGGTCCTTGGAGAAATTCTTTACGAGACGAGCAGCTGCACCCGGATCTTCCTGGGAGAAAGCCATGACTAATGGCCCTACCAGTGATTCCTGCATACACTCGAACTCTGTGCCCTCGACAGCACGGCGGGTCAAGGAATTCTTGACCACGCGCAGGTAAACGCCCTCGTTACGTGCTTTCACACGCAGCTCGGTCATTTCCTCTACCGTCAGACCGCGGTATTCAGCCGCAATGGCTGAATGCGCATTGGCGGCAATCGTAGACACCTCGGCGACAATTGCTTTCTTGTCTTCAAGATTTAGTGCCACTATTGCTCTCCAGTATTTGCTGAGGCTCGCAGACACATTATTAATGTGTTGTTGATTCTCAGCCAAGTAAACGGACAGTTCACACTGCCCCCAAAAAGGTGACCCCGCGAGCGGGATACCCATCTACGCAGGAGATTAAGTGATGGCCAGACTACAAACCATCACACCTGCGGTCTCTGACGCCACCGATTACTCGGCTGTCAAATCCCCGAAGTGGCGATACGATCATCGACACTTCGAATTCTTAAATGCAGCAACTCATTAATCAGAGCTACTGCGGCATTAAAACCTTGCACCTACGGTATACGGATATACCGTCAACTCGCTAATACATGATCAGCGAAAATGGAGCAGATGAAAAATCATATTTTTTCATCTGCGTGTCCGCACAGGCCACGGATGGCCTGCTCTGGACTTATGCAAGGCTCGCCTGATCTACCGTGATACCCGGACCCATGGTCGAGGACACGGCAATTTTCTGTATGTATATACCTTTTGCCGCAGCCGGCTTGGCCTTGTTCAGGTCTACCAGCAGGCCCTGAATGTTTTCTTTCAGCGCATTGACTTCAAATTTAACCGTGCCAATCGAACAATGAATAATGCCGCCCTTGTCGACGCGGTAACGCACCTGTCCAGACTTGGCATTTTTTACTGCACCGGCAACATCAGGCGTTACGGTTCCCACTTTAGGGTTTGGCATCAGGCCGCGCGGGCCCAGGATCTGGCCCAAAGCACCCACAACGCGCATCGCATCTGGCGCAGCGATAACAACGTCAAAATTCATTTCGCCGGCTTTAACTTTTGCCGCCAGGTCATCCATGCCCACGATATCAGCACCTGCAGCTTCAGCGGCCTTGGCATTTTCACCATCAGCAAACACTGCAACACGCACGGTTTTACCGGTGCCGTTAGGCAGCACGGTAGCGCCACGTACTACCTGGTCGCTCTTCTTGGGGTCGATGCCTAGGTTAACTGCAACGTCAATTGATTCGTTAAATTTGACCGAAGACAGCTCTTTCAACAATGTCAGTGCTTCTTCAATCGGGTATTGCTTGTTGCCATCAAGTTTTTCGCGGATGGCTTTGATACGCTTTGAAAATTTAGCCATGATTAAACTCCCTCAGTCTCAATGCCCATACTGCGGGCGCTGCCAGCAATGGTGCGCACCGCGGCATCCATACCTGCCGCTGTCAGGTCAGGCATTTTCATGGTGGCGATTTCTTCGAGTTGCGCGCGCGTAACCTTGCCTACTTTTTTCAGGTGTGGCTCACCGCTGCCGCTCTTGATGCCAGCCGCTTTTTTCAGCAGGATAGACGCAGGCGGTGTCTTGGTAATAAAGGTGAAGCTTTTGTCACTGTAGACCGTGATAACCACGGGCAGCGGCAAACCTTTTTCGACTTCCTGGGTTTTTGCATTGAACGCCTTGCAGAACTCCATGATGTTAACGCCGTGCTGACCCAGTGCCGGACCGACCGGCGGGCTTGGGTTCGCTTCACCTGCCTTAACCTGCAGCTTGATGTAGGAACTGACTTTTTTAGCCATGATTTTCTCCCGGGTGCCAGCGATTGCCTCTAAGGACAATCTCCCCGTTAATTAAAGTAACGAATTGCGAACTGCCTGCGACATGGAAAACTGCTTAAAGTTTTCCATCTCGCCAGCACTGCGCGACTTAGCCTTTTTCTACCTGGCCGAATTCGAGCTCAACCGGCGTCGAACGGCCAAATATCAGTACCGCCACTTTCAGGCGGTTACGGTCGTAGTCAACTTCTTCAACTACGCCATTGAAATCATTAAACGGTCCATCGGTAACGCGAACCACTTCACCCGGCTGATACAGTACCTTGGGTTTCGGTTTTTCGACGCCTTCCTGGATTGCGCCAAGAATTGCCTGTGCTTCCTTATCGCTAATCGGTGCCGGCTTGTCCTTGGTGCCGCCGATAAAGCCCATGACCTTGGGTACATCTTTCACCAGGTGCCAGGTTTCGTCGTCCATTTCCATCTGTACCAGAACGTAGCCCGGGAAAAATTTGCGTTCCGAGCGACGCTTGGCGCCATCACGAATTTCCACAACTTCTTCTGTCGGGATCAGGATTTCACCAAATTTGTCCTGCATTTCTGCAAGCGCTATATGCTCTTCAAGCGAGGACTTGACCTTGGCCTCAAAACCCGAATAAGCGTGTACTACATACCATCGTTTAGACACGACTTAGCCCCCTTGACCAGTCATTATTTGCACTGCCCAGAGCAGTGTCATGTCGACCAACCAGAGGAAAATACCGATAAGTATGACTGCAAAGATCACCATCATGGTGGTCTGTACAGTCTCCTGGCGCGTTGGCCAGACAACTTTTCGTACCTCGGCACGTGCTTCACGACCAAAGCCAACAATTGACTGCCCGAGGCGCGTGGTATACACCACACCCACGGCCATCAGTACCAGCGCCAGCAAACCCAGCACACGATACAAAATAGCTTCGGCTTCAAAGTAATAGAAGCCTGCTACGCCCGCCACCAGAATCAGTACTGCGACTCCAAGCTTGAGGGTATCCATTCTGTTCGGTACTTCAGTTTCGGTCTTGGCGACCATCTAGCTACTCGCTTTTCAAATTGTTGGCAGGCCAGGAGGGACTCGAACCCCCAACCCGCGGTTTTGGAGACCGCTACTCT
>JBATHJ010000478.1:0-1784 GCA_049666625.1 Gammaproteobacteria bacterium
AAATAGGAAAGCAGTGCTTTGCCAAATATCCGATATTTAAAGCTTGCCGGGTACGAAGAAGAAAAAAGAACCGCCATTTGATCAAGTCGCAATCGGTTGATGTTGACAATATCCATCAACACACGATGGTGCAAAGGTTTCGTTGAGATAACGGCTGCCTCGCTTGAATAGACCGAGTCTGCGTGACTCCGGTATTTTCTCAATACGACGGGAAGAGAGGCGATTTCCCCCCTGGCAGCAAAGCGGGCCAGGATGGGCAGCTCTGACCCGGCTGCCATTCTCGGCTCACCCACAGACTGAAGGACAGACTGGCATGCCGCGGTTCTCATGAGTCCATAGATGCAGTAAAACACATTGGAAATCGGGTGCTTGAAAAATTCAACACAGCGTTTTTCCCAGTCGATGCGGTCCCTGATTGTTTCCAGTTCCTGATGCCCCAGTGTTATTCCGTCCTCGTTTATGACCTCAAAGTCGCTGGCGACCAGCACCGTGTCCGGGTTCTCATGCATGTACTGCACCGTCGCTTCCAGAAAACCGGATTCAAGAATGTCATCATGTGCAAGCCAGGTGAGCAGGCGGCCTGTTGCATTTTGTGTAACAAAATTAAAATTCCAGTGGCCACCATGATTTTCCGAATGCCGGATATATTTTATTCGCGGATCCCTGTTACTGTATTCCGTGCATATTTCCCCGGTCTTGTCAGTGGAACAGTTGTCGGAGATTAGTAACTCGAAATCTTCAAACGTCTGGCTCAGTGCCGAGTCCAGCGCTTCCCGTATGTATTTTTCCCCGTTGTATATCGGCATGCCGATGCTGACCGCCGGAGTGGTTGTTCTTTCAGTTATTTCTGTCATGGGGTTCCTGTGCTCGCTGCAGGGTAATTGTCGCGATCCTGACTGGTGTGGCGAATGCGACGATAATAATCATTTTTTCTCAAGCGCATGGTTATTGATCAGATGATAGCGGTGTATTTCAGTGTGTCCGCACAAATTGCTTTAGCAGGGCGTGGCGGATGAAGCCGGAGCTGCCTATTGCTGCCACTGTCGTCAGAAGCAGGATGAGGATCAGGCTTGCCAGTACCAGTGGATCGCGCAGGTTTCCGGTTACAAGCATTCTCCCGGCGCCGGCAACAGCCAGTACCAGGAGTAGCGGTTTCCCCACATCATTGATGTACCAGCTCCATTTTTCAGCTTTCAGGAATCGATGATGCATCAGCTGGACAGTGACGAGCAAATAACCGGTATTCAACAGTATCCATGCGCCTGCCGCACCGGCAGGTCCCCAGTGCCGGGTGGCGATAATAATGGTGGGTACCAGTACGATCACGGCAACAAGGTTTGTGGATAAAGCAAGCCGCGTCCAGCCGTGCGCGAGCTGCAACGCATAGGGCATATGCATCAGGCCATTCAGGCTGTTTCCGATTGCGAGCAGACTGACCAGCAGGTATGTATGCAGGACAATGTCCGGATCACCGGCCCACAATTCAAGGATTTCCCTCGAGAAGAAGGCCAGGGTAATTGCTGCAGGGAGTACAACGACCGCCATCAGCTGACTGCCGTGATGGTAGTCTCTGGCGACTCTGTGGTTGTCCTTGTGTGATACGTGTTCGGTGAGCCTGGGATAATACGCTGTAAATACAGGGCTTATTAGCCGGTACAGAACGGCGGCCACACTGGCTGCAAAAGTGTAGTAACCGAAATCAGAGAGTGTGAGTAACTTGCTGAGTATGATTTTATCCAGTTGTGTGAGAATTGTGGCCAGTATGGAAATCCCGCTTACACCGG
>JBATHJ010000479.1:0-2240 GCA_049666625.1 Gammaproteobacteria bacterium
ACCCGGGCGTATGTGCCCAAGCTGCTGGCGCTGAAAGAAATTATCACCAACCCGCGCGAGCATGAAGTCACCCTGCATTGCATACCCTACGCGCCCGGCTTCATCGAAGTTGACACCGGTTCACAGATTGACCTGGCGCTGGCGGCGGAACTGGCCGACATCGATATCGAGACACTCTATATGTATAACCCGGCGTTCAACCGCTGGTCGACACCCCCGGAAGGCCCGCATCGGCTGATATTGCCGGCTGAAGCAGCCAGCCTGTTCGAAGAGAACCTGGAGGCACTGCCGGAAGAAGAACGCCTGTCCTGGAAACGCCACAAAATCGCCGACGGCGAAACCCTGAGTGAAATCGCGGTGAAATACAACACCACGGTCGATCATCTGCGCAAGGTCAACAAGATTCGCGGCAACAACATCCGTGCCGGCAAACATCTGCTGATCCCGGTGGCCAGCCGCGATCGCGATGTCTACAGCCTCACCGCCGGCCAGCGCAAGCAGGCCACGCAAAACACCAGCCGCGGCCAGACCAAACAGACGCACGTTGTTCAGTCGGGTGAAAGCTTCTGGGAAATTTCACGTGCCTACGGCGTGAATATGCACAAGCTGGCGAAATGGAACGCCATGGCGGTGCGCGATCCGTTGCGCGAAGGCCAGAAACTGGTGGTGTGGTCTAATGCTGCTGGCCAGCCTGTAGCATCGCCTTCGAAAGGCACCACCATGCGTACCATTTCATACACCGTTAGAAATGGCGACTCATTGTCACGCATTGCCGACCGTTATCGCGTCAGCGTCGCCGATCTGCAGCGCTGGAACACCATCAAGGGCAAGTACCTGAAGCCCGGCCAGAAATTAAAATTGCACATCGACGTACGTAACCAGAGCTGACCAGGGCTGACACATGGGCTGACACCCGGGCCGATCCGCCGCGGGGCGGACTGTCATCCTGTCGGCCCTGATCATGCTGCTGTATATTGCCTTTCCGCGGTTTCGCCTGTAACTTATGGGGCACCCGTATCCCCCGATACAATCAGCAGACAAAACAACACCTTAACTTTTCATGAGCATCAAGATCACAAGCAGGGATATTTCTCGGTACGAGCCGCTGAATTCGCTCAATCCCGAGAACATCAAGGAAATTGCCGGCAAGCTCAACGTGGTCGAGCTGAAAAAAGGCGCGACTATTTTCAAACAGGGTGACACTGACGACGACCACCTGTATTTGCACCAGGGCAAGGTCGAGATGCTGGATGGCAAAAACCCGGTGATGCAACTGGAAGCTGGCAGTGCTGAAACCCGCATGGCGCTGGCGCACATTATCCCGCGCAACCTGACGGCAGTCGCACTCTCCGACGTGGTCCTGCTAAAAGTGAATTCCGACCTGCTCGACATGATGCTGACCTGGGACCAGACCGGCAGCTTCCAGGTAGAAGACCTCAATGCACATACCGACGAAGACTGGATGTCGCGCATCCTGCAAACCGAGGCGTTCCACCGTATTCCGCCTTCGAACATACAGGCGATTTTCACCAGCCTGGAAGACATCCAGGTAAAGCCCGGTGACGCAGTCATCAAGCAGGACGACCCGGGTGATTATTTCTACATCATCAAATCCGGTCGCTGCATGGTCACGCGCAAAATGCCCGGGCAGAACTCCGACATCAAGCTCGCCGAACTCAAGCCCGGGGATTCGTTTGGTGAAGAAGCACTGATCTCTGACAATACGCGCAATGCCAGCGTGGTGATGCTGAGCGCTGGCGTACTCAGCCGCCTCTCGAAAGAACAGTTCCTGCATCTGCTCAATGAGCCCATGCTCGACAAGCTGGACTATGCCAGTGCAAAAGAAAAAGTTGCCAATGGTGAATCGAAGTGGCTCGACATTCGCCTGCCTGCAGAAGTTGCCTCGGCACATCTCAAGGCCTGCGAACAGTTACCGCTGATTTTCCTGCGCATGAAAGCCGACAGCCTCGACAGGACAACACACTACATCGTGTACTGCGACACCGAGCGCCGCAGCTCGTCCGCGTCCTACATCCTCAACGAACGCGGTTTCACCACATCAGTATTAAAAGACGGCCTCAAGGACGTCCCCGCCGAAGACCTCGAAGGCAGCAATATTCCTGGTTGATTTCTAAAACTTATAGAAAAGGCGAAACCGCAGAGGCGCAGAGGTCGCGGAGAAAAACAAAAATTAATTGTTAAAACAACGAATGCCACTGTTTTAACAATCCACCCAGAAA
>JBATHJ010000480.1:0-2690 GCA_049666625.1 Gammaproteobacteria bacterium
GGTTTACCCTGGCTGATATTGCGCGCTACGTCGGGTGATGTAAGCCAGCTAAGCTGATAGCGTATTAACACACAGGGGGGCTGATGCTCCCCTGTGTGTTTGCAGGGCATTTTTAGCTGCTATATCAGCCCGGGCGCACCGCATCGATGCGCATGGATTTCTACAGCGCAGGCTAATCGGTGACTGTTGCCCGGACCTGCTGGCTGATGTCAGGTGTGACAGGCGTTATGAACACGCCGACGGCAATACCGAGCACGAACAACAGGCAAATGATAATGAACTGTTTCATGGCATAAGTAGCGTCAGTTTTTTTGTATTCTTTAGTCAGATGTATACATTAAGGCCTGTATTATCACAACAGGACATCATTTGAATTCAGGGTGTTGTATGCGAGGTGGCCGTATGACGGGAGATTCACTGCGGCCAGGCCAGGGCTATGCAGTATTTATGTAGAGGTCTTTTATAGTCTCAACGCTGTTCGTAAACCGCCATGATTTCCCTGAGTTCATCCAGCACCCGCTGGCGTTCGACCGCACTCAGTGCTTCCATGGCTTCAATCACTTCATCTTTCTGCAGTGTTTTGATGATGTGGTTCACCCGATTGCAGCCATCTCCGCAGATATCATCGACGATGAGCTGTAAGTGGTTTGGCAGGTCATGACTCATCAGGATTACCAGTTCAGATGTTTATAGTGTCAGTATAGCTATCAAATATGTTTATGCTGTTTGCCCAGATAAGCATCCGAGCGCATTTCAATCAGTCGACTGCTGGTGCGGTGAAACGCAAACTCAAGCATCGACCCATTGTACAGTTTCTCCGGTGGCGCTTCTGCGCTCAGGATCAATTTTACGCGTCGATCATACAATTCATCGATCAGGTAGATAAACCGCCGGGCTTTATCGTCCATGCTTTCGTTCATCACCGGCACGCCGGAAAGCAGCAGGGTGTGGTATTCGCACGCCAGTTCGATGTAATCCTGCGCCGCGCGTGGCGCCGTGCATAGCACGTCGAAATCGAACCAGGCAATTTCATCCGCCTGCGCGCGGCAGGCAATCGGGCGATTGAGCACGCTGAGCGTAGTATCGAACACGATCTGGTCAGTGGCCAGCGCGCGCAGCCGCGCTTCCAGTTGTGCATCGGTGGTGTCATCGATCGGCTGGTAATACACCTCGGATTCTTCCAGCAGCTTGAGCCGGTGGTCGATCTCGCTATCCAGGTGCAGCACCCGGGTATAGCGCTTGATGAGCTCGATGGCAGGCAAAAAGCGTTCGCGCTGCAGGCCGTTTTTGTAAAGATCGTCCGGAATCCGATTTGAAGTAGCGATCAGGGTGACACCATAGCTGAACAGGGCATCGAACAGCCCATAGAGCAACATCGCATCGGTAATATTGGTGACTATGAATTCGTCGAGACAGATGACGCGATAGCGTCGCGCATAGTCTTTTGCGATCTGCCTGAGCGGATTTTTCTGCCCCTGCTGGTGTGAGAGCTGCTCGTGCACCTCGAGCATGAAATGATGAAAATGCAGTCGCAGTTTGTTTTCGACAGGCAATGACTGGTAAAACATGTTCATCAGCCAGGTTTTGCCGCGGCCGACACCGCCCCAGATATAAACCCCCCGGACCGGCGTGGGCCTGAATCCGAACAGGGCTGAAAGCCGCTGCCAGAGTCGGGATGTGTCCTGCTCGGCCTGCAACAGTTGATCGCTGCATTGCTGCAGGGCCTCGATAACATGGCGCTGGGCGGCATCACTGTCGTGCGTGCCTTGCTCGATGGCGTGTTGATAGCGCTGGCTGAGATTCATCAGGCGTAGGCAGGTGCGTTCGTGGCTTGATATATAACAACAGGATACAGGAAACTGCTGGTTCTTTTCATGAACCGGGCACGCATTACAACTGTATATCGCTTGTAGCGGCTTATTTCATTGTCGTAGTAAGCGAATGTTGTTACCATAGTTACCCGTAGCTCGGTAGCGGTCATTGACCGCCGCAAGCATAGCAAACACCCAGATCAAACACTCAACCAGAGCACGGCATTATTCATGACGCGATACATTTTTATTACCGGTGGTGTGGTTTCGTCATTAGGTAAAGGTATCGCTGCCGCCTCGATCGGCGCCATCCTTGAAAGTCGCGGACTCACCGTGCGCATGATGAAGCTTGACCCATACATCAATGTCGACCCCGGCACCATGAGCCCGTTCCAGCACGGCGAGGTGTTTGTCACCGAAGACGGCGCTGAAACCGACCTCGACCTCGGCCATTACGAGCGTTTCGTGCGCACCCCGACCAGCAAGCTGAGCAATTTCACCACCGGCAAAATTTACGAAGAAGTGATCCGCAAGGAACGCCGTGGCGAATACCTGGGTGGCACGGTGCAGGTAATCCCGCATATCACCGATGAAATCAAGCGCTGTATTCACGCCGGTGCCCAGGGCGCCGACATCGTCATGGTGGAAATCGGCGGTACCGTGGGTGACATCGAATCACTGCCGTTCATGGAAGCCATACGCCAGATGGGCGTAGGACTGGGGCATGAACATGCCATGTTCGTGCATCTCACGCTGGTGCCCTACATCCGCACCGCGGGCGAAATCAAGACCAAGCCGACCCAGCATTCGGTGAAAGAATTACGTTCCATCGGTATTCAGCCGGATATCCTGCTGTGCCGTTCCGAGCAGCTGATCCCC
>JBATHJ010000481.1:0-1929 GCA_049666625.1 Gammaproteobacteria bacterium
GCTGAGGTATGCATAGCTATAAATGCAATGCATCATCAGTTAGCGAGACACAAAACATAATTACTTTATTCGCGTCCTTTGCGTTTTTCGCGGACAAAGATTTTAAGTGTTTTCACCTCTGTGTTCTCTGTGGCGAAATATTATTAAATCTATCCTGATAAGCGCGAAACGCCAACAGTGCCAGTAGAATAAGGAAATACACCAATGGTTCAAAGGTGTCCGCTTTCACCAGCCATAGGAAATGCAGGCATCCCAGCACTGCAATCACGTACACCAGCTTATGCAGCTTTGCCCAGTTGCGCTTCAGGCGCTTCATCATTTTGTTGGTTGATGTCAGTGCCAGCGGGATCAGCAATACAAACGCGATAAAGCCAACGGTAATAAACGGCCGCTTGGGAATGTCTTTGGCGATTTCCATCAAATCGAAATACTGGTCGAACCAGATATAGGTGATGAAATGCAGGACCGCGTAAAAGAAAGCAAATAGCCCGAGCATACGCCGCAGTTTAATCAGCCAGCTGGCGCCGGTAATTTTTCTAAGCGGCGTTACCAACAGGGTGATCAACAAAAACCGCAAGGTCCAGTCACCGGTTTCATGCGTCATGGTTTCTACCGGGTTGACACCAAGGCTTTGATTTATGGCTCCAGCTACCAATGTAAAGAATGGTAGCAGGCATACCAGGAACAATACTGGCTTGATGAACCATTGAACTTTTTTGTCTGTGATCAAGGGATGTTTTATATTTTTGCGGTTAAAGATAAATTATTTTGCCACAGAGGTCACAGAGACCACAGAGGTATAAAATAGAAAGACAGAACTAATTATCCACGGATGAACCCAGATGGACACGAATAAAAGCAAATATAGAATGTTTTCCTTGCGCCGCAGGCGCACAAACAATCTGCGTTCATCAGCGTTCATCCGTGGATAATTAATCTTAGATTTTTACCTCTGTGGTCTCTGTGACCTCTGTGGCAAAAGATCTTAAAAGTTTTTCTTCAGGTCCATACCTTCGTAAAGATGCGCCACCTGTTCGCCGTAGCCGTTAAACATTTTTGTTTCGACTTTTGGTGCCCAGAATGCATCGCCTATACGGCGCTCTTTGGCCTGGCTCCAGCGCGGATGGTCGACCGTGGGATTCACATTGGAATAAAAACCGTATTCATCCGGCGCAGTCAGATTCCAGGTGGTTTTCGGTTTATGTTCGGTAAAGCGGATTTTGACAATCGACTTTATGCTCTTGAAGCCGTATTTCCACGGCACCACCAGCCGAATTGGCGCGCCGTTCTGGTTGGGCAGAATATCGCCGTATAGACCCACTGCCATGATTGGCAGTTGGTTCATTGCTTCGTCGATACGCAGGCCTTCGACATACGGCCAGCGCAGGACACGACGTTCCTGCCCCGGCATGCGTGACTTGTCTAACAGGGTGGTGAATTCAACATACTTTGCGTTCGAAGTCGGCTCGAAGGTTTTCAGCATGTCGGCGAGTGAAAACCCGACCCAGGGGATCACCATAGACCAGCCCTCGACACAGCGCAGGCGATAGATGCGCTCTTCCAGCGCATAGGGCTTGATAAAGTCTTCCAGCTCGAATGTACCCGGTTTGGCGCATTCGCCTTCTACTGCAATGCTCCACGGCTTCGGGTTAAAACTGCCCGCGTTCCTCGCCGGGTCTTTCTTGTCGGTACCAAATTCGTAGAAATTATTATAGGTGGTGATCTCTTCAAACGTATTGGGCTTTTCAGTGGCGTTGTACTTGCTGCTGGCCAGCTCGGGCCATTGTTTTGCCCATGCCGGTAACATGGCATCGGCCGCCAGCAGCAGGCTGGTGGCGACAGAATGCTGCATGAATTGTCGGCGATTCATATACACCGCTTTGGGCGTGATTTCGGATGATGCTATATCAGCAGGTTTTTTAATCAGAA
>JBATHJ010000482.1:0-6486 GCA_049666625.1 Gammaproteobacteria bacterium
GTTCATGGCGTATTCATCGGCGTGACGTAATGATACCGAGGTAAAGTCCTGTTCATCGTCTGCAAGGTCCAGCGTGGCGGTCCAGCGTACGAGATCAGCCGCATCCTGCTGTGCGGATAGTAGACGGCCAAGTAATTCACTGACTTTGGCTTCCTCCGGCGCGTGGAAAAAACCACCGGCGCGGACATTCACCGGGTGCACCGAGCGACCGCCGATGAGTCTAATCAGGTCATTGCCCAGGCCCTGCAGCTTTAATCCGCGGCGAACTTCATCGCCATATTCCTGCGACATTTCAATCACGCTGTTATAGCCAAGGAAATCTGGCGCCGCCAGCATGTGTATATGCAGGCTGTGGCTTTGCAGCCATTCGCCGCAATACATCAGCCGTCGCATGTCGCGTGCCCAGGGTGTGAGTTCTATATTAAAAATAGATTCGATCGCGTTAATCGCGCTCATCTGGTACGCCACCGGGCATATCCCGCAAATGCGCGCCACGGTATCGGCCACGTCGGCATAACTGCGGCCTTCGAGAAATTTTTCGAAATAGCGCGGCGGTTCGTAGATGCGCAGTTTGAGGTCGGTGATGACGCCGTTGTCGATGCGCAGATCCAGCGCACCTTCGCCTTCTACCCGTGCCAGTACCGGTACGTTAATGTCGATGTGTCTATTGTTCATGATCTGTACTCATGATTCGGATTTCCAGTTCAGGCCTTCGCGATTGAATGCCTTCGCGCCGCTGTTGATGAACAGGAAGCGGCGTGCAATTTCCGCGTCGACCAGGCCAAGCCCCTGTAAGCGTTGTGCCATGGCTGCAGTGTTAATGTTTTCCGCAGGGCCGTAACAGGCATAGCAATCGCGGCCGAAGGATGGGCAAAGTGCGCCGCAACCGGTGCGTGTCACCGGGCCCATGCAGGCTTCACCCCGGGCGACCATCACGCACACCGTGTGCTGTCGCTTGCACTCCAGGCACACCTTGTCTGATTCTTCGACCGGTGTGACACCGAATAATAATGCCCGCACCGCGGCGAGTACCTGCCTGCCGCTGACCGGGCATCCCCAGAGTTCGAGATCGACCTTGATGTGGTCGCGAATCGGCGTTGAGGTATCGAGTGTGCGTATGTGTTCGGGATTGGTATACACACCTGCGATCCATTGCGCGGTGTCGGCCATGTTGCGCAAGGCCTGCAGCCCGCCGCTGGTGGCACAGGCACCGATGGTGACTATGAAATTACTCTGTTGTCGAATTTTTTGCAGCCGCTCGAGATCATCCGGCGTTGACACGCTGCCTTCGATAAATGCGATGTTGACACTGGCATCTTCATCCACCGGGCCGGCTTCGGCAAAGTGTTTTATCTCCACCAGGCTCGACAGGGTCAAAAGCGCTTCGCCGGCATTGAGAAACGCGAGCTGGCAGCCATCGCAGGAACTGAATTTATGCACCGCAACTGTTGGCCTGGTCATATCAGAAGCCCCTGACGCTAAATAATGGTTTCACCTCGGTGTAATTAAACACCGGCCCGTCGCGACAGATAAACTTGCTGCCGTGCTGGCAATGGCCGCAATGGCCGACGGCACATTGCATGTTGCGTTCCATCGATAACCACATCTGGTTTTCTTTCACGCCCATCGCCAGCATATTTTTTACCACCACCTGCATCATGCCTTCGGGGCCGCACATCATCACGCTGACGCGCTCCGGATCGTATGACAAGTTTGAAAACAGATCGGTGACCCGGCCGATGTGCCAGGGCCACAGTGCATCGCCGCTATCGGCCGCGAGCAACACCTGGGTGTCTGGCAGCTCGCGCCACTGGTCGTAGCGCTCACGCCAGATAAAATCGTTGGAATGCTTCACGCCCTGCACAATATTCAAATGCCCGTAGCGTTCGCGCCGATGGGTGATGTAATTGATGACCGAAACCACCGGGGCGCAACCGAGTCCGCCGGTCACTACGACCACGTCATGTTGTTCTGTTGCTGACATCGGCCAGCCGCGTCCGAAGGGGCCGCGCAAACCCAGCCGGTCACCGGGGCGCAACTTGTCAAAACCCCGGGTCACACGTCCGACCACGCGAATGGTGTGGTCGATTATATGTTCATCGCTGGGGTCGGAAACAATCGATATCGCAATTTCACCGACACCGTATAAATACAGCATGTTGAACTGGCCGGGTTCAAAATGATAACGGCTTTGTTGCTCGACATCAGTGAGGCGCAGGCGCAGGGTAAACAGCCCGGGTGACTCCTGGATGCGGTCGACAACTTCAACTTCGCTGGGCAGGTAAGCGTTTTTCATGTCGGCGACTCCGTGCAAATAGCGCTGACTTCTTCGGTGAGATCGATCCCCACCGGGCACCATGTAATACAGCGGCCGCAGCCGACGCAACCCGAGCGCCCGTATTGTTCGTGCCAGCTACCAAGTTTATGGGTGAGCCACTGGCGGTAACGCAGGCGCGTGTCGGAACGGATCGTGATGCCGTGAATATAACTGTGGCCGGGCGTAAAGCAGGAATCCCACTGGCGCAGGTGCTGGCTGCCACTGCCATCAAGCTGTGGCCGCTCAATTTCGCTATGGCAGAAACAGGTCGGGCACACCGCGGTGCAGTTGCCGCAGCTCAGGCAGCGTGCTGCCACCTCGTGCCATCTCGGGTGTTCGAGATTGTCGAATAAAACCGGCTGCAGATTTCCGGCGGGTAATTTGCGCTGTTGCACGGCGGCCTGTTTGAGTAATTCATCGGCCTGGGCAATGTTATGCTCGCCGGCTTTTGCAAGCTGCATATCGCGGGCGATGGCCTGGCCGGTTTCGGTATGGCATTCAAGTAAAAAACCCTCAGCCATTTCGGTCAAAGCGACATCAAAACCGTAACTTGCGCGCGGGCCGTCGCCGGTGGAGGCGCAGAAACAGGTATCTGCCGGTTGCGTGCAGTTGACCGCTATCAGTACCATGTTCTGCCGCCTGGCCAGGTAGCAGGGGTCACGATAATCCTGCTGCAAAAAATGGCGGTCATGGATATACAGTGCGGCGATATCGCAGGGGCGGGCGCCGATGAAGGCTATTTTTTGCGCCTCGGGCAGGGTCTCAGTAAAATGCAGCTGCTTGTTGGCATCAGCCTCGCATTGCCAGAGGGCTTCCTCGCTGGCAAACACCAGTGGCTTGATTGCCTGTGGGCCATTCGCCCAGCTGAACAGGTAGTCGTCACCGGAATCGTGCAAACGATAATTGCCCGGCGCCTGCGTCTGCCGAATACCGCGCGGCATCTGCTCGACCGAAGCAATGTCATCATACACAATCGCCGCGTCTCTCACCTGCGGGCCGATGCAACGGTAACCCTGGGCTGCCAGCAAATCCAGCAGACTCTGCAGACGGTCCCGTGGGAGAAAGCTCATATCCTGTTTCATGGCATAATGATTCAACATTGATAGTTGATGTGCACACTATCCTCCCTGTGGTGGGTCTTTTCCATGATTATTATCAAACTATAAAGCTGATTAGTATCAGAATCGGTTGATCGGTGATTCTAATGCGTTTCAACGGCGACAAACTAGCGAGGGTGGTGAAATATCCAGGTTCGAAGAATGCATTCTGCAAGTTGTTGTTTGTTGTGCTGCAGCATCTGGTTAAGCGGCAGTGCAGGCGTTATGCTTACACACACTGAATAAAGCAGGTTGAATCTATCATGATAAAAACCGGCAATGCCGAAAGACCTGGCGACCAGCTCACGGTATTGTTGTGCAGTATCGGCATCCTGTTTATCAGCCTGTTCGCGCAGCAGTCGCTGGCAGGAAACCAGTACCTGTCGTTTCTGATCGGCGTCGGCCTGGGTATTACATTGCTGCACGCCGCCTTCGGTTTCAGCGGCGGCTGGCGGGTGTTGATTCGCGAACGCAACAGCAGTGGAATCCGCGCGCAACTATTATTGATCGCGCTCACGTCGATGCTTTTCTTCCCGCTGCTGGGCAATGTGTTTCCCGCGGTGCAGGCCGGAGCCGCGCTGGCGCCAGTCGGCACTTCGGTGATTGTCGGTGCGTTCCTGTTTGGTATCGGGATGCAGCTTGGTGGCGGTTGTGGTTCGGGCACGCTCTACACCATGGGGCAGGGCCAGGTCGATATGCTGATCACGCTGACATTTTTTATTGTCGGCGCCACCCTCGGTTCGGCGCATTTGCACTGGTGGTTGTCATTGCCGGGTTACTCGAGCATCTCCCTGATCGAAACGTTTGGCTGGTGGCAGGCATTACTGGCGCAATTGCTGGTGCTCGCCGCGCTGTATGTTGTGGTGCGCATGCTGGAGCGGCAACGTCACGGCTCACTCCGGCCGGTCGAATGGCGGGTGCCGCCGCAGGATTTCAGTCAACGTTTGATACACGGGCCCTGGCCGTTATGGTGGGGTGTGCTCGGTCTTGCCGGTTTGAACCTGGCGACCTTGCTGGTAGCAGGGCACCCCTGGAGCATTACCTATGCGTTTGGTTTATGGGGCGCAAAAATCTGGGCTGCACTCGGCGGAGATCCTGCGGGCTGGACGTACTGGAGCAGTGGCTATCCCGCACAGTCACTCAATAACAGCGTGTTGATGGACACCACATCAATAATGGACTTCGGGATTATTCTTGGTGCCTTACTCGCGGCTGCGCTCGCAGGCAAATATGCGCCGGCGATGAAACTGCCGTGGATGCGAATTTTTACCGCTGTGCTCGGCGGGCTGTTGCTGGGTTACGGTGCGCGCCTGAGTTTTGGCTGCAACATCGGCGCACTGGTCGGCGGGATTGCCAGTGGCAGTGTGCATGGCTGGCTCTGGCTGGTTGCCGGTTTCAGTGGTGGCATCGCCGGTGTTTATATACGCATCTGGCTGAAAGTTGATAAACCCATCGAGGTACAAACATGAAGCGCACACACAGTCGACTGATTATCGGCACTGCGATTAGCGCCGCGGCGATCGCGGTTGCGATTGATCACTCCCGGCAACGTTTGCCCGAAGCTGAAAAGCAGCTTGCGAGCAGCGCAGTCATTATTATCGATGAAGGCGACGAGCTGCCGGCGGATGCCAGCAACGATTGCAACAAACCTTCAATAGCAGGCAGACAGGCTTCGCCCTGTTCATTGTGATGTCAGCCAGCGCAAAACTGAATCTGTCTGTAGAAGCGTACTGGTCACAGCAGGTGTTTGACTGTCTGCAGGAAATGGCACAGCGACAAACCAGCGCCGTGCTGTTAATGCTGGCTGATGTTGACGTGCTTGAAGTTGAACAACGTTATCCGGAAGCAGGACTGGTTTTCGGTAATAATCGCTGGCGCGCGTTTTATCATTGCCATGATGCTGAAAACAGGCAGGCGAATGAACATGGCCATTTCCATATTTTTACTGATACAGGTGACGGTCAGTGGGCACACGTCGCCGGGTTGTCTGTCGATAGTTATGGCCAGCCGCTGCACTGGTTTGCGGTCAATCGCTGGGTCACCGATGGCCCCTGGTTGACGCGTAGAGATTTTATCAAGCAGCTAAATAACAGTACTGAGAGTGCCGGGGATGAACTTGCAGGGCGATGGCTGCATGCCATGTTGCAATTGTACATGGCGGAACTCGACGAATTGTTAGTGCAAAGAGATGAGCGAGCTCAACAACTTGCAAGCAAAAGTGACAGTGCGCAAATACACGAAGACCGCACTGTCTACACGCTCGCAACAAAACCGGTCGCGTTACAGGCGCAGCTGGAAACTCACCTGCTTAAATAAAGTCATGCGCAAGTCATCAATAAATCAGTACCTTAATCTTTCGTACAGGCAAGCAGTGCACAGCATGTTCGTCGTCAGCTTGCTGTTTATAGCAGCTACATTTAGCGCCATGGTGCAGGCGCTGCAGGTTCCGGGGCCACTGGTAGATACTGACTGGCTTGAGCAAAATCTCGACCAGGTCAAAATTCTTGATGTACGCGATGACATCGAAAGTTTCACCCGCAGGGCGGTGCTGGTGAGGAAAAGATTTACCGGTGACCTGAAAATCAGCATTTCAGGAGCACACATCCCCGGTGCCGTGCTGGTCGATTTTCAGAATATACGCAACAGCCGGGAAATAGGCGGCAGAAACGTGCGCCGCATGATCCCGGAAAAATCCGAATTCGAACAGCTGATGCGTTCCTGGGGTGTGAATAAAAATGATGCCATTATTATCATGAGCCAGGGCATGAGTAACGGGGACATCACCATGGCGACACGTTTGTACTGGCAGCTAAAATATTTCGGCCATGATACTCTTGCGATCCTGGATGGCGGCATGGCGCAATGGTTGCTGGAAGAAAAACCTGCAAGCATAGAGACACATGAACCAGGCCCAGGTAACTGGAGTGCGGGTATCATCCGTGAAAATATAAATGCAAGCAGCGATGATGTTGCCAGTGCAGTAGAAAATAAAACAGTACAACTGGTAGACACGCGCGAGCTCGGTTTCTACCTCGGCCTGCACAAGCAGTCGTATGTACGAAAAAAAGGCCA
>JBATHJ010000483.1:0-5490 GCA_049666625.1 Gammaproteobacteria bacterium
GAATACGATGCCCATGTTACCGGCGTGGTGTCCTTCGGGCTGTTTGTTGAACTCGACGAGTTATACGTTGAAGGCCCGGTGCATATCACCAGCCTGCCGAAGGATTATTACGAATTCAATCCGCTTACGCATGAACTGGTTGGCGAGCGACATGGCAGAACTTTCCACCTTACTGA
Organism: Gammaproteobacteria bacterium; assembly: GCA_049666625.1. GTDB lineage: Bacteria > Pseudomonadota > Gammaproteobacteria > SZUA-229 > SZUA-229 > JASBSR01. The sequence continues at coordinate 177 of JBATHJ010000483.1, forward strand.
CAAGGTTAAGGTGAAACTGACGCGGGTCGACATGGATGATCGCAAAATTGATTTCGAGCTGGTGTGATCGATAACTGATGGGGATTACCGGCAGGTTTTACTAATGGCGAAGTCGCAGCAAGAAGTGATTTACGGCCTGCATCCGGTAGAATCTGCGCTGAGAAATAACCGCGAGAACGTGTTGCAGCTCTGGGTGCAACAAGGCCGCAATGACGGCCGCATCCGCAAACTGATTGACCTGGCGAATTCCGCCGGCATATCGATCGAAGCCATTTCGGCTGACAAACTCTCGAACAAGTGCCAGGGCGAACGCCACCAGGGTGTGGTGGCACGGCTGCGCGCCGGCGCGCGCAAGCAGCTGGAATTCGAAGACCTGCTCGAACGCGATCAATTGTTAGTGCTCATCCTTGATGAAGTGCAGGACCCGCATAATATCGGCGCCTGCCTGCGCACTGCTGATGCGGTGGGCGCCGATGCGGTGATTGTTTCAAAAAACCGCAGCCCGGGTCTGACCCCGGTGGTGGTCAAGGTGGCCAGTGGTGCTGCAGACCATACACCTTATATACAGGTATCCAATCTTGCGCGCGCGCTGGAAAAACTGCGCGCTGCCGATGTCTGGATCATTGGCACCAGCGGTGATACCGAAACCGGCCTGTACGACTGCCAGGTAGCGCAACGCATGGCAGTGGTGATGGGTTCCGAAGGCAAGGGCATGCGTCGATTGACGCGCGAGGCCTGTGACGAACTGGTCGCGATACCGATGCAGGGTTCGGTGGAAAGCCTGAATGTCTCGGTGGCCTCGGGCGTTACCCTGTTTGAATTACGCCGCCGAATGAATTCACTGACATGAGTCGAGGCCTGTCGTGACAGCGCGCCTGAGCCTGGTGGTACCGGGAGCCTGCGGGCCACTGCCTGCCAATATGGGTTCTCTCGATCATCTTGATCAAGGCCTGCGCACATTGCCCTGGTGGACCTGGTTATCGCGCGCGGACCGCGTCGCTGCGGAACCGGATTTTCATCGCCAGCTGGCTACCGTGTTTGATATTCAATACGCTGACGCAGGTTTTCCCTATGCCGCGCTCGACCTGCTGGGCGAAGACGGTACACCGCAGGACAAACGCTGGTTGCACGCCGACCCGGTTTGCCTGCAGGCCGACGTAGACCACGCGATTCTGTTTGATGCACACAGTTTGCAACTCACCCAGGCCGAGGCCGACAAACTCATCGCAGAACTCAATGTGCATTTTGCGGAAGACGGCATTGCGCTGTTCTGTCACTCGCCATCGAGCTGGTATCTTGAATTAAACCATCAGACAAATATTGCTACCCATGCACTGCATGATGTCATCGGGCGCAATGTAAACACTTTCATGCCCACAGGGGAGGATGCTTCATTCTGGAAACGCTTCATGAACGAGGCACAAATGCTGTTGCATATGAGCGAAATAAACCAGCAACGCGAAGCGCGCGGCCAGCTGCCGGTCAACAGTGTGTGGTTATGGGGTGAAGGTCAATTGCCGCTGGCGCATGAAGATGAACGCGAAGCGACGCTTGATCGCGTCCTCACCAGCAATGCCTGCGCGCGCGGACTGGCGCAGCTTGAGGGTATTGCCTGTGAAGCGCTGCCGGATTCGTTTTCTGCACTTGCGCAGCCGCTCGGCCATGGTCGGCACGACTGCGTCATTCTGGATGGCCTGTTCAGTGCGGTCAGTTATGGTGATGTCGGTGTCTGGCAAGCGCAATTTCTTGAACTCTACGAGACCTGGTTGTCACCGCTGATTCATTTTGCACAGCGCGCAAAAATTCCCGTATTGATTTACCCCTGTGATGGCAGTGCCTATCAACTAGGCCCATCGAGCCGCTTGCGTCTGTGGCGGCGCGGCGGCATAAAAAATCACCTGAGACTGCATGGATAATTCGCGAAAAAGTATGCGCCGCGAGGCACAGGCGGATTCGGTCCTGCCCGATGACATGCCTGCAATCTTGCGCCGGGTATACGCAAACCGAAACATCAGCAACGCAGATGAACTGGATTATTCGGTACAGGGCCTGCTGCCCTTCACGCTGATGAAAGGCATCGAAGCGGCGGCCGTGATTGTCGCCGACGCGGTGATTGCGCAACAACGCATATTGATTGTCGGTGATTACGATGCCGACGGTGCCACCAGTACTGCGCTGGTGCTGCGTGCCTTGCGCGGCTTCGGCGCCAGCCACATCGATTACCTCGTGCCGAACCGTTTTGAATATGGCTATGGTCTGACCCCCGCGATTGTCGAGGTCGCCGCCACACGAAAACCCGATCTGATTATCACCGTCGACAATGGCATCTCCAGTATCGAAGGTGTCAACGCCGCGCATGCACACGCGATACGCGTGGTCATCACTGATCACCATCTCGCCGGACGCGAACTGCCTGCGGCCGATGCGATCGTCAATCCCAACCAGCCGGGCTGTGCGTTTCCTGAAAAAAGCATTGCCGGTGTTGGTGTCGCGTTTTACCTGATGCTGGCAACGCGCGCCCGCCTGCGCGAACTGGACTGGTTCAGCGCGTCGGCGCGCGACGAATTTAACATGGCGAGCCTGCTCGACCTGGTGGCACTGGGCACCGTGGCCGATGTCGTACCGCTGGACAAAAACAACCGGCTCATGGTGCAACTGGGTTTGCAACGCATTCGCAGGCGCCAGTGCGGTGTAGGCATACAGGCGCTGATGCAGGCCGCGGCGAAAGATATCACCCAGTGCACCAGCGCAGATTTTGGATTTTTTGTTGCGCCGCGACTCAATGCCGCGGGCCGGCTGGATGACATGTCAGCCGGGATTGAATGCCTGCTGACGGATGATATGCAAACGGCGCAGCAACTGGCAGAACAGTTACACCTGCTCAACCAGGAACGCAGGCAAATTGAATCCGGCATGCTGGATGCCGCGATGCTGCACCTGGATGATCTGATTGCAAACCTGGATGACGACAAGCTGCCGCTGGGATTATGTTTATACGATGCCAGCTGGCACCAGGGCGTGGTTGGCCTGCTGGCCTCGCGTATCAAGGAACGTTTTCACCGCCCGGTGATTGCGTTTGCCGATGCAGCTGCAGACGATACCAGCAATAACGAGCTCAAAGCCTCGGCACGTTCGATCCCGGGACTGCACATCCGCGACGTGATCGATGCGGTGGCCACCCGGCACCCGGGCCTGATCCAGAAATTCGGCGGCCACGCGATGGCCGCAGGTCTGAGCCTGGATAAATCAAATTACGAAAATTTTAAATCTGCATTCGAAGCAGAAGTGGCGCGGCAGTTAAATGCCGATGCGCTGGAAAACATTATTCTAAGCGACGGCGCTATCGATAGCCTCGAAATGTCATTGCAGACAGCCGCCGCGATTCGCATGGCAGGCCCGTGGGGGCAGCAGTTTCCCGAGCCGGTGTTCGACGACGTATTTGAAATTGTGAACTGGCGAATCGTGGGTGCAAAGCATCTAAAAATGCAGTTACGCCTGCAGCATACTGCACAGGCGCTGGATGCGATTGCATTCAACCATACCGATGCAGATCTGCCGCCGGGGTGTGAACTGATCCACGCCGCCTACCGGCTGGATGTCAACGAATACCGCGGCGTACGAAAATTGCAGCTCATCGTGGAATACATTGAAGCTGCCTGAGATACAAAAAAATATTAGTCCGCGAAGAACGCGAAGGACGCGAATAAAAATTAATGCATTAGTTAAATAGCAACGGGGTTGGGTTTAACTGTTTAACTTTAATGTTGCTATATCAGGCTCAGACAGCGACAGTCCGAATTGTTTATTTGCGTTATTTGCGTTTTTCGCGGACTGATTATTATTTTTTATGTTTTCTATATCAGCGACAATCTTGAGGATGTATCACGCAAGTACACGCATTATGGTAATCTGCGGCTGAATCAAATATTCAAATAGTCAATCTCTACATTTAATGAACCTGTATCCATTTGCCCAAAAGCTGTTGTTCATGCTCGATGCGGAAACTGCGCACGGCCTGTCCCTGCGTGCGCTTGATGTGTTGTATCGCATGGGCCTGATACGGCTGGTGGCGGCAGCGCCGGTTAGATCGAGCAGCACGGTCAGGGTGATGGGGATTGAATTTCCGAACCGGGTCGGGCTGGCTGCCGGGCTCGACAAGAACGGTGAACATATCGACGCGCTCGCTGCCTGTGGCTTTGGATTTGTCGAGATCGGTACGGTCACGCCAAAGCCGCAAGCGGGCAATGACAAACCGCGTTTGTTCAGGCTGGTGCAGGACAGGGCCATCATCAACCGCATGGGGTTTAATAATCACGGGGTGGATTACCTGGTGGAGCGCGTAAAACGCAGTCGCCGGCAGTGCGTGCTGGGAATAAATATCGGCAAGAACAAGCTCACCCCAAATGAAACCGCGGTGGACGATTATGTCGCCTGTTTGCAGAAAGTGTACGCGCATGCGGATTATATTGTGGTGAATATATCCTCACCGAACACGCCGGGCCTGCGCGAGCTGCAACATGCAGATGCATTACGCAGCCTGCTGCAGGTGCTCAAGCAGGAACAGTCGAAATTACAGCAGCAGCACACACGCTACGTGCCCCTGCTGGTGAAGATTGCGCCTGACCTGGGTGATACTGAAATCGAATCACTGGCGGCCATTTTTATCGAGCTGGGCATCGATGGCGTCATCGCCACCAATACCACCAACGCGCGCACAGGCCTGGCGCAATCCGAACTCGCCGCGGAGCAGGGCGGTTTAAGCGGTCAACCGTTAACAGAGCGGGCTGATCATGTTCTGTCTGTGCTGGTAAAAGCGCTGCATGGCAAACTGCCGGTAATCGCCGCGGGCGGTATCATGGGTGTCGACGATGCACAACGCAAGCTCGCCCTGGGCGCTGCGCTGGTGCAGGTGTATACCGGTTTTATTTACCGTGGGCCACAACTGGTCAACAGCATCGCGGCTGCACTCGACTGAGCGAGCAGGCCTTTTCACGGCGGCAATTTTGTCTAACCTGAACTATCTATTCGTATAGTACCCGGCTTTTTCCAGGCCGGGAAACCCTTGCCCCCGTAGCCTGGACAGCATTCCTGAATAACTCAAAAATACCCGTAAATACATTGTGTTATTGAATTAAATCTGAGCAAACACGACCCGCCATCTGAATATCTGCTATATATACTAATGTCCATTGAGGGGCGTCTTTATCATGCCTCAGTCAGGACAAAACGCGGCTGCAATAGTGCCGTGTTTTATTGTCGGGATATCGTTACTAGTTCGTGAACACGTCCGATTGCAGCTATTTGCAGTGTATGG